>JAUNBY010000099.1:4711-9427 GCA_030526935.1 Clostridia bacterium | reverse complement strand
TCTCAAGCCGTGCTACGTGATCTTCATTTGCACGTTCGACCCCTTTGAAGATAATCTCTATCGCTACAGTTTCGAGAACCTGTGCCTTGAAAACCCGAGCCGTCGGCTAAACGACGAATCTTACAAGCTGTTTTTCAACACCAGAGGGACAAATGGCGAAATCAGCGAGTCGCTTAAGGACATACTATTCTATATGAACGACCCAAAGAAATACCCCGTGGAACAGACGAAGACGATATTAATCAAAAAGATAGAACGGGCGGTGGAAGTTGCCAAAAAAGACGAAGAATGGAGGAGAGCGTATATGTTTCAACAGCTTCGCGACTGGGATATGCAAAAACTCGGTGAGAAACGCGGTTTGAGGCAGGGCAGGGAAGAAGGCATACAACTTAGTAAAAAAGCTATCGCAAAGAATATGCTGGCTGACGGGATGCCTGTCGAGAAAATTGTCTATTTAACAGGGCTATCCCTTAATGAAGTGCGTAAGATGCAGTGATGCGCGGACGAATGACGCCTCCGGGACAGCGACGCGTAGGAGGGCGCTTGTGGCGGCGGCGCGTTTTGGAGCAATTTACTCTGGAGCGCGTCGCCGCGAGTTGAAATGTCTGGATTAGCGGAAGTTTTTGTGCCACAAGGCGGATTCAAAATTCATATTTACTATGTCACTATTCCACAATGGCGTCATATTTCGTATTGACACTTGACGCTTTTAATGATAGACTTCATTATATGGCGCACAAGCGCCGTATAGCGCAGTAAGCGTCGCCTGGCGGCGCGGCTGCTGTTGAAAGGGGTATGCATATGCAGAAAAAGAGCTCATGGCTTAAATATACGGTTGAGCAAAGGGACTTTCTCGAAGGGTTGAGCCGCGACTATCGCGCGTTTCTCGACGCGGGGAAGACCGAGCGCGAGTGCGTCGCGGAGGCGGTGGAACAGGCGGAAAAGAGGGGTTTTGTAAACCTCGAGGCGCGGCTTAAATCGCCCGGGGCGCTCAAGCCCGGCGAAAAGATTTACGTCAATTGCATGGACAAGTCGCTGGCGCTGTTTGTGACGGGTAAGCGGCCTCTTGAAGAGGGCTTGAACGTCATCGCCGCCCATATCGACTCTCCGCGCCTCGACGCGAAGCCCAATCCCATAGGCGAGGAGGAGGGCATATGCTACCTCGACACGCACTATTACGGGGGGATAAAGAAGTATCAGTGGCTCGCCATGCCCCTGGCAATGCACGGCGTGGCCGTCAGAAAGGACGGCTCGCGGGTGAACATAGTCGTAGGCGAGGACGAGGATGACCCTGTGCTCGGCATAAGCGACCTTCTCCCGCATCTGGATCACGAGCAGGACGGCAAGAAGGTCTCCGACGCCTTCAAGGGCGAAAAGCTCGACGTGATACTGGCGAGCGCCCCGTTAAAGGACGTGGAGAAGGACGCGGTAAAGGAAAGCCTGCTTAAAATACTCGAGGATAAATACGCCATACGCGAGGAGGATCTGCTCTCCTCCGAGATAGAGATAGTCCCCGCCGGCAAAGCCCGCGACTTTGGACTCGACCGCAGCATGATAATCGCCTACGGGCACGACGACCGCTGCTGCTCGTATCCGTCGATGAGGGCGCTGTTCGATCTGGACGAAATCCCCGAAAAGACATGCGTGTGCATACTCACCGACAAGGAGGAAATAGGCTCCGTTGGCGCGAGCGGCATGAGGGCCAGCTATTTTACAAACGCCGTGGCCGAGCTTATCGCGATGCAGACGCAGTTTACGGAGATAAAACTCAGGCGCGCGCTCGCAAACGGAAACGTCCTTTCCTGCGACGTGTCCGCCGCGTTCGATCCCAAATACCCCGAGCCGTTCGAGAAGAAGAACGCAGCGTTTCTGGGGCACGGGCTTGCGCTTAGCAAATACACAGGTTCCCGCGGAAAGAGCGGCTCCAACGACGCGAGCTGCGAATACATAGCCAGCCTGCGCTCGATTTTTGACGAAGCCGGGGCGGATTACCAGCTTTGCGAGATGGGCGCGGTCGACGCGGGCGGCGGCGGAACCATAGCCTATATACTCGCCCTTTACGGGATGAACGTAATAGACGCGGGTCTGGCGGTTCTGTCGATGCACGCGCCGTGGGAGATAATCAGCAAGGCCGATCTCTATGAATCCTACACCGCTTATAAGGCGTTTTTGATAAACGCGTAACACTGTCGAGACCGCGCGGGTACGTCCCCGCGCGGCAAGGAGGTATACCATGAGCATGTGTCCGCTTATACTCATTGCCGACGACGATACCGTGGTTCACGAGTCGCTGGGGCTTTATCTCGACGCCGAGGGCTACGAGCACATATCGGCGTATGACGGCGAGCAGGCTCTGGAAATGGCCAGAACCGAGTCGCCCGATCTGATGATACTGGATCTTATGATGCCCAAGCTTTCGGGAACGGAGGTCTGCCGCAATATCAGAAAGACGAGCAAGCTCCCCATAATCATGCTCACCGCCAAGGGAGAGGAGATAGACCGTATAATAGGCCTCGAACTTGGCGCGGATGACTATATCGTAAAGCCGTTCAGCCCCCGTGAGGTGCTAGCCCGCATACGCGCGGTGCTAAGGCGGTTCAGCGAGCCGGCGGGCGAAAACGAGAACATAATCCGCTTCGCGCAGCTGGAGATAAACATGTCTAATTACCAGATAAAGGCGCTGGGGCAGGTCGTTCCATGCACGCCCAAGGAGGTAGAGATACTTCACATGCTCGCCTCCAACGCGGGTCAGGTCTTTACCCGCGAGCAGATACTCTCGCGCGTCTGGGGATACGACTACTTTGGAGACACGAGGACGGTGGACACGCATATAAAGCGCATAAGGCAGAAGCTTCCCCAGCAGGGCGTAAGCTGGGGACTCAAGACGGTCTACGGCGTAGGGTATAAATTCGATGTCGAAGCTTAAGTGTAATTGCTCCAAGGCGGCTGACGCGCCATGAGAAGCGGATCGTTTTTCGCTCGCGTATTCTGCCTCGTCATATTGACGATAATTCTCACCGTCGTGTGTACGTCCGCTGTGTTTTCGAGGGTCGCGCAGAGCATATTCACGCGGATAAAGGAAAACGAGCTATTCTCGCAGGCGAACGTCATCTCCAGCGTCTACGCCGACAACGCCGGAGCCATAGATGAAATCGTGGCCGAAATATGCTACTACGCCGATTCGGATACGACGGCGGGGCTTTGCGCCGTAGTCGTGGACGAGAGGGGGCTTATCGCCGCGAGCGCGGGCGCTCTTTCAGACGAATTCAGGGGGCTTCTAAGCCGCGCGGCGAGAAGTTCAATGGGCAGGGGAAGCATGCGCACCAGCGATATACTCGGTTCGACCATAGCCGACATAGTGGGCGTGAGCATCCCCATTAAGGACGACGCCGAAAGAACCATAGGCGCGGTCGCCATGATGGTTCCGCTCAACAACGCCCTGGGCGCTCTGAACAATCTGACCTGGGCGATGGGGACGTCGCTTCTTGTGGTATTGCCGCTTATAGTGGTGGCGGCGTATTTCATTATCGGCCGTATAGTCATGCCCATAAAGCAGATAAGGGACGTGGCCGTGGGCATGGTGAGCGGCAACCTCGAGGCGCGGGCGGACGACTCCCTGAAAGGCGAGATGGGGCAATTGAGCAGGTCGCTCAACCTGCTCTCGCAGGAGCTGTCGAATTCCATATCCGCGCTGACGAGCGAGAGAAACCGCTTAAAACAGACGCTCGACGGGCTTAACGAGGGCATAGTGTCGGTCGATGGCATGATGCACATAACAAACCGCAACCCCGCGCTGAACGAGATGTTTTCCGCCTATACGGGCGAGTATCGCAACGACGAGTACATGTCCATAGTCCCCAACGGGCAGGTATGGACGAGGCTCAAGGCCGCCATGGATCGCGGCATCGACGACACCCTGGTATTTCCTCTCGGGGAAAGCGCCATAAGGGCCGCCATATCCCCGATAAGAAACGGCGAGGGGGAGATAGTCGGCGCGGTAGGCATGTTCACCGACATAACCGAATCCGAGAGGCTCGAGAGAACCCGGCGCGATTACGTCGCCAACGTCTCCCACGAGATGAGGACGCCGCTTACGGCCATGAGGGCGCTATTGGAGCCGCTGAGCGAGGGCATGGTTCCCGACGAGGCCGCGAAGCAGCGTTATTATTCGATAATGCTCAGGGAGACCATGCGCCTGTCGAGGCTTATAGACGACCTGATGGAGCTTTCGAGGCTTCAAAGCGGAAAGCTCACGATGTCGGTCGCGGCGGTGTCCGTTTGCGAAATGGCCAGGGAACTCGAGGGCAAATACAAGCCCATCGCCGAGGATCACATGCTCACGTTCATAAACGAGGTGCCCGACGATTGTCCGATGGTCGCGACAAACGCCGACAGGCTCGAACAGATATTCGTGATACTCATAGACAACGCCATGAAGTACACCCCCGGCGAAGGGACGGTAGGCATATCCGCCAAGTGGGACGGGTACAGCGTGACCGTCTGCGTACACGATAGCGGCATAGGCATAGATCCCAGGGATCAGCCCTACGTGTTCGACCGCTTCTACAAGGTCGATAAGGCGCATTCCGAACTTGGCTCTGGTCTGGGGCTTTCCATCGCCCGCGAAATACTGGCCATGATGGGCGAAAAGATATGGGTCGAAAGCACCCCGGGAAACGGGTCGAAGTTTATGTTTACGCTTAAGAGGGCGTGATA
>JAUNBY010000099.1:0-4611 GCA_030526935.1 Clostridia bacterium | reverse complement strand
TACCCGCGACGCGTTGCCAACGGTCGCAATCATGAAGGGAAGTGACTAAATGGATGGAATTATAGGCATACTAATATTCTGGTGGATAGCATCGTTAGTGATCAAATCGGTAAAAAAGGCGAAGCAGTCCCAATCCGCGCGGAAAACGCAGAATGAACCCGCTTCAAATCCCGCTCCACAGCCGCGCCCCGCTCCCAAAAAGTCCAGCGTATGGGAGCAGGTGGACATGCTCAACAGCATGACCGACGCGGTCGAAGCCGACCGCAAAAAGCCCGCGGGAGAGGGAATGTCGCGCCCCGGATCCATAGCGTGGACGGGAACGGGCGGCTCTTTCGCGGCCGAGGGAACCGGTAAGTCCGGCTCCATAGCGGGAACCGCGCCCTCTCCTCGGCAGAGGCGAAACGACGCGCCCGCCTTCGGGCGCATGGTTCCCGAGAGCGAAAATCCCGCGACCGGATGGACGTCGCGAGACATGAAATCCGCCGTGGTAATGGCCGAGGTGCTGTCTAAGCCGGTATCGATGAGGCCGCAAACCGGGATGTTTCAAAGACGGAGGTGTGGAGTATAACAAGGCGTGACTGTGAAAACGCGCTAATGTGCGCGTTACAAAAGGGCGGGGATTTCGCGGAGCTGTTCTTCGAGGATTCCCTGTCCAACAGCGTACAACTGATAAGCGGAAAAATTGAAACGGCTAACACCGCCCGAACCTATGGCGCGGGATTGAGGGTGTATAACGGGTTCAACTCAATATACGCCCATACATGCGACGTTTCCGCCGATGGTCTCATCGACCTCGCGCGGCAGGTTTCCGACGCCGTCGGAAAATCGAAAGTTCAGAATATCGACATAGCGCTTAACGAACCCGTCGCGGCTAAAAACGACCATCCGGCTCTTATACCAACGGTGGGCTTCGACGCGAAGACGCGAAGCGATTTCCTCAAGCGCGCCGACGCGTCGGCGCGGAAATACGCCCCCGGAATATCTCAGGTAAGCTCGACCATCATGGATAAAGTTCGAAAAATCGCCGTGTGCAACAGCGACGGGCTTTACGTCACTGACGAGGTTTCGCGCGTGAGGTTCGCGGTGGAGGCCATAGCCTCCAAAGACGGGGAAAATCAGGTGGGCTTTGAAGGCCCCGGGGCGCTGTCGGGATACGAGTTTATCGATACCATCGACCCGGAGACGCTCGCCATAGAAGCGGCCAAGACCGCCATTACAATGCTCGAAGCCGATCAGTGCCCCGCCGGAGAGATGCCGGTGGTCATAGGGCCGGGGTTTGGCGGCGTGATATTCCACGAGGCCTGCGGGCATTCGCTCGAGGCTACGAGCGTCGCTCTCGGAAACAGCGAGTTTTGCGGCAAGTTGCACACTCAAATAGCGTCCGAACGCGTTACCGCCATAGACGACGGAACCATGCCGGGCGGCTGGGGTTCGATAAATATCGACGACGAGGGAACTCCCGCCTCCAAACTCGTCCTCATCGACAGGGGCATACTCGTCAACTACATGGTGGACCGCTTAAACGGCAGGCGCATGAACACGCCTTCGACCGGGAGCGCCAGAAGGCAGTCGTTCGAATACGCGCCCACATCGCGCATGACAAACACATATATTGCCGCCGGAGAGGACGACGAGGACGAGATGATAAGAACCATGGGAGACGGCCTTTTCGCCCGCAAAATGGGCGGGGGAAGCGTAAACCCGGTGACGGGGGAATTCAACTTCTCGGTGTCTGAGGGCTATCTTGTCAGGGACGGAAAAATCGTCAGACCCGTCAGAGGCGCTACCCTCACGGGCAAGGGCGCGGATATACTCATGAATATCGACAGGGTGGGCAAAAACCTGTCCCTTGCCAGCGGAATGTGCGGCTCCATAAGCGGAATGATACCGGTTCGCGTGGGACAGCCTTCCATAAGGGTGAGCCGCATAACGGTAGGAGGGCGCGCGATATGAACAAGACGCTATTTACTGAAAAGCTCCTCGACAGGGCGATAAAGGCGGGCTTTGCCGCGGCGGAGGTCTATACCTCGTCCGGGGATTCGTTCGACACGATGGTTCGCGAGGGCGAGATAATCTCCTACGAGGTCTCCAATTCCTTTGGCCTCGGCTTCAGGGGGCTTATAAACGGAAAAATGGGCTACGCCTCAACGCAGGTTCTGGACGAAGACGCCATAGATCAGCTCATACAGGGCGCGAAGGCCAATCTGTCGATGATAGAATCGGACGACGAGCAGTTCATATTTAAGGGCAGCGACGCCTATCCCCAACTTGAAACCTTCGACGGCGCGCAAGGGGTTTCGGCGTCCGCAAAAATCGAGGCGGCGATGAGGCTTGAAAAGCTCGCGACTTCCATATCGCCCACCGTCAAAAGGCTCAGCGACTGCGGCGTTTTCACGTCCCGCGGCTATACGTCAATCGTCAACACCATGGGCCTCGACATACAACGGCGTTATGGGCACGCGGGTCTGTACCTCAGCCCCATAGCCGAAGACGGGCGAAACGTCAATTCGATAATGAAATTTCAGCTGGAGAACGACTTTTCGACGCTTGACGTGGAAAGCCTCGCCCGCGAAGCCGTATCCGAGGCGGACAGCGGGCTTCGCGCCTCGCCGATACCCTCGGGAAGCTATTCAGTCGCCTTCAGAAACGACGCGGCGGCGGCGCTTTTGGGCGTTTTCGCCCAGGCGTTCAGCGCTGACGCGGCGCAGAAGGGATTGTCGCTATTGTACGGGCGAGAGGGCGAAATGATCGCCTCGAAAGCCGTATCCATCGTAGACGATCCGCTTTTGCCGGGCGCGCGCGCGTCAAGGACGTTCGACGGCGAGGGCGTCGCGACGAGGCGCAAGGCGCTGGTCGAAAAGGGAATGCTGAACACGCTCATGCACAATCTCAAAACCGCGAAAAAGCAGTCGGTCGAGACCACCGCAAACGCGAGCCGGGGGTATAATACCACCGTCGGAATCTCCGCGTCGAACCTTTTCATAGAGCCGGGAAATAACGCAGCGCGGGAGATATATCTCTCTCAGGGGAATGGCGTACTGATAACGGAGCTTCAGGGTCTTCATTCCGGCGCTAACTCCGTTACGGGCGACTTTTCCCTCGCGGCCAAGGGATTTATCATTGAAAATGGCGAGATTGGCTCGGCCGTTAACGGCATAACCGTCGCGGGCAATTTCTTCAGCCTTCTCGGGAATATAGAGATGGTTGGCGACGATATATGGTTTGGGCTGCCGTCGGCGTCATGCGTGGGAAGCCCTACGATACTCGCGGGAAAGATGAGTTTGGGCGGAAGATAGCGCTTGCGGCATAATGTCTCCCGCGCGCCCGGGCAAGCGCCCTCATCGTCTCATATAACAAAAGAAAGAGGGGAATTATTATGAAAAAATCGTTTATCATCGCGCTGTGCATAATGCTGGCGTCGTGTCAGTCCGCGCTGGCGTGGGAGAATCTGTACAGCCAGGCCATCGTGGACGAAGACGGGATTTATTATTCCGGAAGCCTCGACGAGGCGACCGTCGGAACGTTTTTCATGAACGCGGATGGTTCCGGCGCGCGAAAGCTGCTCGACGGCGAGGCGCTGCTTCTGGCCGCCTCGGATTCGGCGCTTCTCACCATGATGTACGATGAAAATTACGAGAATGGCGAAATGAACGTCATCGCCCGCGACGGCGAGGTCATCGCGTCAATCCCCGGCGAATACCTATCGTCGATAGAGGACGACGACCGCTTCTACGTCGCCAACCTCGAAATCTCCGTCGACGGCGGGACGGTATCAATCCGCGAGCTGTTCGCGCTCGACGCCGTCGACAGTTACCGCATAATGCCCGTAGAGGTCGAGGACGGCTATCTCTACTTCCAGGACTCGCGAGACTACAAGGACACAACCTACGAAGTATCCTCCTTTAGCGTAGACACCCTCAAGCGCGTTTCTCTCGCGGGAGGCGAACCGGAACTGATCTGCGACGCCGACGCCAGGTTTATAGGCATAGACGACGGCCATATCTACTTCCAGCGCATGGATTATTACGTGCATGAGGGCGATTACGAATCCTCCGATATCGTACATGTCGAGTGTGGACTTTACCGCGCGAATACCGACGGCGGCGACGCCCGTATTATCGCCGATGTCGACCCGGAATCCTATCTGACGTATACTCATATGGACGACGGCGTGATTTACGGACTGATGAGCTATTTCGACGCGGACACAGACGAGCCGCGCGATATACTCAAGCGCGTGACGACCGGCGGCGAGGCGCTCGCCGATATCGACGTTCCGTCCGACACGCTCGCCGCGATAGACGACGGGGAACTTTACTTCATCAAGTACAATTACTATGAATCGAACGGCGAAGAGGTTCAAAGCGACGAGATAGTAATATTCGACGAGAGGACGGGCGAACAGACGACCCTTCTGACCGGTCGTGGCTACGCGCTTTTCTTCACCGAAACGCAGCCTCAGCTCGTCGCAGAAGACGGACGCGTCTATTTCTTCGATTATTCGTATACGAAAAATTCCATGCGCCTTTGGTCTACAACCGCCGACGGAAGCGGCGAGAGATTGCTCGCTCCGGGATTGGACAATTCCGCGCTGTTCGATTAATCACCCTT
>JAUNBY010000098.1 GCA_030526935.1 Clostridia bacterium | reverse complement strand
CGCCCGCTGTCGGCCGCAAGCCGCGCTAATGACATACGGGCGGGCGCGCAATGCGCTCCCCTACGGGCGTCGTCGCCATGAAACATTGATCGATAACCCACTTTTTTCCGCCAGCGCCAATTGCAGTCAAATCGCTTGCCATGGCGCGATGGCATCTGCTATAATGAGCTATGCACATCAATCAAACGAAAGAGGGAGAGTTCATGAAGCCGAAGGACTATCGATATAACTCCAAGCGTTCATTGATTATAAAGGAGGCTCCCGCTCAGGCAGATGAAATGGCCCGGAAGATGAAGGACGAACTTATCATGCGCACCGAGGAAAATATCGAGCGCATGTCCGAATTGCAGCAAAGGCTCTACGCATCGGGCAAGGAAGGGCTGATAGTGCTGTTGCAGGGCATGGACGCATCGGGCAAGGATTCGCTCATAAGGCGGCTTTTTTCCGGCCTTAATCCCCAGGGCGTGAGGGTGTATTCGTTCAAGGCTCCGGCCGGCGAAGAATTGCGGCGCGACTACCTCTGGCGCGTCACAAAATGCCTTCCCGAAAGAGGGATGATTTCGATATTCAATCGCTCTCATTATGAGGACGCCGTAACCGTAGGTGTCGAAAAGCTCTATGAAAAGTTCAACATGCCCGAGCGCTGCCTCGGAGACGAAATAATCGATAAGAGGCTTGAGCAGATACGGAATTTTGAGCAATACCTGTTCGAAAACGGCATACGCGTTGTCAAGCTGTTTTTGAACATATCGAGAGACGAGCAGAAAAAGCGCCTTCTCGAGCGCCTCGATCAGCCGCGCAAGAACTGGAAGTTCAGCCCCGACGACCTCGCTTCCCGCGCCAGGTGGGACGATTACATGGCCGCCTATGAATACGCCATAAACCGGACCGCCACCGGGCATTGCCCCTGGTATGTCCTTCCCGCCGACAACAAGTGGCTTTGCAGGTATCTGGCCAGCGAAGCCATACTCGACGCCCTCAAAAACATCGACCCGCAATATCCCGAACCCGACCCGTCCGCCATATCGCTCATAGACGAATATAGAAAGGCGCTCGAGGAGGCGTAAAGTCATAAACCTCCTATCCCTCGCGTATATTATCGCGAAAGGGGTGGTTAAGTGGATTTCGGCAGCCGCGGCGCGATAATCGCGTCCATACTCTCGGGCGTACTGGTCGCGCTCGTCGCGACCATAGCGCTGATGGCGCTGTTGGCGGCGGCGATAGTTCAGTTTGATATATCCGACGCCATGATAACCTCGATAAACCAGCTGATAAAGATACTGGCAATACTCGCCGGCTGCCGGGTGTGCGTCGGGAGGGGCGGAGATAAGGGGTTCGCGAAGGGCGCGGCGACGGGGCTTTTATATATGGTCGCGGGATACGCCCTTTACTGCCTTCTCGGAGGCGAAGCCCCGTCAAGCCTGCTTTTGACCTGCGAATTTGCGCTCGGCGCGCTTATCGGCGCCTTTTCGGGGGCGCTCGTGGCCAACCTTCGCCCGAGACAGAAAACCCGCCCGGGCAAATCCGCGGCTCGTTCCTGATAATCGCATCATCCGTATTTGGCCGTTTGCTGTTTAGCGACGGCCTTTTTGGGTTATACATAAAACATAAGCACATAAGCTAAATACGGAATAAGGAGGGAATTAATCAATGAGAAGCTTTACTACATTGGATCTTCAGTACGCCCACAGGTTTTACGGGTTCAAGGGCGAGGCGCAGTATCTGCACGGGCACACCGGCATTTTGACCATCGAGGTTGAAGACACTATCGTCGACGGCGTAAACATGGTGTTCCCCTGCAACGAAGTGAAGAAGATCGCCTGGGAAGTTTTGCAGAACTTCGACCACGCGCTGATCCTCAGGCAAGACGATCCGCTGCTCCCCGCGGTGCTGGACGTTTACGAAAAGCAGGGAATCAAGGACGGCTCGCCGCAAAATACGATGAAAGGCCCCGCCTTCAAAACCGAACTCGCGACCGCTTACCCGCAGTGCCGCCTCGTCGTCACTAAGGAGACCATGACGGTAGAGGGCATGATAAAAATCGTGTACGATCTGCTCAAGGATAAGCTCAACATCGCTAAAATCACCTTCACAAGCGGCGTCAACGGCGCGAGCGAAGAATTCAAGCCCCAAAATGACATCGACCGCTGCCCGCTTTGCGGCATAGCGCTCAACGAAAAAGGCATCTGCCCGAAATGCGGATATAGAAAGTAATCGACTCCGCCCGCCTGCGCGACGCTACATTCACGTAGCGTCGCGCGTTTTCGCTGTCATCGCCCTGCGGCGCTCCTCCCGCCGGTATTCCATCAAACTTAATGTACAACGGGCGTTTATATGTGATACAATGGTAGAAAAATACAGTGGAGGCGACATATTATGAAGCGCAGAATAGGTATATTGACGGCAGGCGGGGATTGCCCGGGGCTGAACGCCTGCATTCGCGGCGTCGCGCGCGCCTCATACGAGCTTTTCGACGCGGAGATCGTTGGCTTCGCGGACGGCTTCGGCGGTCTTATAGAGGGCCAGTATCAGGAATTGTCAAAGCGCGATTTCTCGGGAATACTCACGAGGGGCGGAACCATTTTGGGCACTTCGCGCACGCCTTACAGGGACATGAAGGTCATAGGCGACGACAACGTGGATAAGGTCGCCGCCATGAAGGACACCTATAAATGGCTCAGGCTCGATTGTCTCGTCACCCTCGGGGGCAACGGGACGCACAAAACCGCCAACCTTCTAAGCGAAGAAGGACTGAACGTCATAGGCCTTCCCAAGACCATAGACAACGACATCTGGGGCACCGACACCACCTTCGGCTTTCATACCGCCGCCGCCACCGCGACTGATATGATCGACAGGCTTCATACCACCGCCGACAGCCACGGGCGGATAATGGTCATAGAACTCATGGGAAACAAGGCCGGATGGCTCACCCTTCAGGCGGGCATCGCGGGCGGAGCCGACGTCGTTATAATCCCCGAAATCCCCTACGACATGGACAATATAGTCGCAGCGGTAGAGGCGCGCGGGCGCAATAAAAAGAATTTCTCGATTATCGCCGTGTCAGAGGGCGCGATCTCCAAACAGGAAGCCTCTCAGAAGAAAAAAGAGCGCGCGAACGACTCGCCCTACAGAACGGTCTCGCGCCGCATCGCCGAGGAGCTTGAAAAGCGCACTGGTCTGGAAGCCCGCGCCGTCGTCCCCGGACACATACAGCGCGGCGGAAGCCCGTCCTCCTACGACCGCGTGCTCGCGACCGAGTTCGGCGTAAGAGCCGCCGAGCTTATACGCGACGGCAAATACGGCGTCACCGTCGGTCTGCACGGCGGCGACATAGTCGATAACCCGCTCAAGCAGGTCGCGGGCAAGACCAAGTTCGTCCCCGTCGATCATCGCCTGGTCAAGACCGCGCGAAATATCGGAATCGTATTTGGAGATTAAACGTGATAAGCGCCATTGATTTTCATACAAAGGGTCTCTTACCCATGTCGTTTACGATACCCCCGTCGGGCAGGAGCATATTGGCTCCGCCCGGCAATTTTGACCGCGACGCGCTGGCGCTGGCGCTCGCGGGAGCAGGGCCGTTCGAAGGTCATGTGGAGATATGCGGGGTGGATATGAACAGCCGCCCTGTCGACGCGAAGGGGCATATAGCCTTCATTCCGGCAAATCCCGTCGGATACCCCGAAATAAAGCTCTCGGACTGGCTGCTGTTCGTCGCCCGCGTACAGGGCGTGCCGGGGCGGTATGTCGACGCGGAGATTTCGCGCGTCCTCGATCAGTTGGATCTGACCCGCGCCAGGAATCAACGCCTCGGCCTCATGGACGCGGGCGACAGGTTTCGCGCCGATATATCTCAGGCTCTTATCGGCGACCCGGAAGTGCTTATATGGGCGACCGACGACGTTAAGGCGGCGCTGACCGCCGCGCAAAATATCAATGACGCGCGCTCGATAGCCCTGGTGGTTGCGCAAAAAGACCTTAAGGGAAAAAATACGGAGGCGGAAAATGTCATATATATACGCGCGAAAGCTGATTGAGATGGCGAGCGGCCCCGCGCTTTATCTCTACGCGGCCGGCTTCGCGCTGACAGTCGCGCTCGCCGCCTCGTTTTCACTGGAACAGAAATATCTTTTCTCGCTTTTCATTCCCGTGTACCTGTCGTTCGCAACGGCTTTGTCCGCCCGCGAAGCGTTCAGCCGCGACAGAAAATACGGCGTAGACGTCAAATTGCGGACGCTTTCCGTAGAGACGTGGCGCCCCGTTTGTTCGCGGACGCTTGCGGCCGTGACGCTCAACGCGATGCTATGCGGATTCATATACATGCTCTCGCGCCTTACGTGGCCCGAGGGCTACGGGCTTTCATATTCGGCTGGCGTCCTGTGCCGGAGCCATTTCTTATTGTCGATGTCCATGTTCTTCGCGTATCGCTTTGAGAAATACGGGGTATTGTTAAGCGTCGTCGCTTCGTTCATAATACAGATTATACCCGAATTCTCACCCTCCATAGCTCCCGTAGCCTTTGGAGAAGGTCTGTTCGATATGCGCACGGGTCTTCCGCTGTTGGCGCTTGGAACCGCTTTTTGCGTCATGGCGGGATTTGGAGGCTTGCGAACGAGGATAGCCCCGGTCGCGGTATTGCTGGCGTTCGCGATATTATCGGCGCTTCTTCCCGCGAACTACGCTATAATCGACACGACGCCCCAACGCGTGACCGATATATCGGATGACGCCTTAATCTCCTTCGGCAATCTCCCGCAGGACATAACGGTCAGTCAGATATGTGCGTCTGGCGAATCGTATCCGTGGGCCGTCGGATATATGCAAAAACTCGCCGAGAGGCATTCCCGCATAGATTTTCGCATATCGGGTACGGACGTTCTTCCCGAGGCGGAGCTTTCGGGCGGCGACGTGCTGGTTGAGAGCGAAGAGGCTATTATAGTCGTCAGAAGCGATGATATATACTCTTCATCCTTCAACCTCGAGGGCGCGCTGTTGACGGCTATCGACGAGGCGACGGGGCTTTCATTGACATATGGCGGCGTTCCTCGAGGCCGCGAAAGCGCCGCTGAAACGCAGGACGCCGACGCCTGGCCGTCGATAATCGCATCGTGTGCTTTCACTCTCGCGGCGTATATCGCTAATAATCGCAGGAGGCAATTAAATGCTGTCTGAAAAAACAAGGGCGTATATATCGATATCGTTTGTAAACGTGCTTTGGGGACTGTCGTTCATAGCTTCGAAGCTGGCGCTTGAAAACGGCTTTCAACCGTTTTCGCTGGCGTTCGTTCGCTTTGCGCTCGCGAGCGTCATACTCGCGCCCATATACTTCAAAAAAAAGGGCGACTTCGCCCTTCCCCGCGCCGATTTTTTCAAGATATTCATGTCGGCGGTTCTGGGCATAACGCTCTACTTTTTATTCGAATACAAGGGCCTTCAAAACACCTCGGCGTCCACCGCTTCCCTTATAATCGCGTCCATACCCGCCCTGACGCTGTTTGTCGGACGCGCCTTGCGGCACAGGAAGTATCCCGCGATATGCTACATGGGTTCGGTATTATCGCTCGTCGGGGTATATATAATCGTGCGCTATTCCTCCGGCGAAGGAAGCGACACGCTCATCGGCAATATTTACATAATATGCGCGTGTTTTTGCTGGGTAGGCTTTATAGAGCTTGCCGACGGCCTTATGCGCAAGCACACGAGCCTTTACGTGACATTCTGGCAAACCGTCATAGCCACCGTCACGCTCATACCCTGCGCCATGACAGAGCCTATCGACTGGGCGGCGGTAGCGCCCATAGGGTGGATTATGGCCGTATACCTGTCCGTGTTGTGCTCCGTCGTAGCCTACCTTCTCTACAATCAGACGATAAAGGTGCTCGAGCCTTTCAAGGCCGCGCTTTTTATAAACATCAACCCTCTGAGCGCGGTAATCGGCGGCGTGCTGCTTCTGGGCGAGACCATGATGCCCATGCAAATTCTCGGCGGCGCTATAGTCCTCATAAGCATATTCATAGTCAACCGCCGCAGCGTTTAAACAATTGCCGTTCGCAGTTTCGCGAACGGCTCGTCTTGGCACAGTTGGGTAATACGTGTATCCATTTTCCGGCGGGGATTTACTCCTTGCCGGATATTTCATCCATGTCGGCGAGCTGTTTTGCGCAATACTTTAAAAACTCCTCCGTGGTGGGTACCTCTCCCTCGCGAGGCACTTTTCTTTGCCTGGCGCTGGTAACTTCGTCGCCGGGGTTTTCGTAAGCCTCGCTTATCGCGTCCTGCATATCGCGCTTTACCTGTTCCTCCGTTACGCCGTGCGCCTGGGCGATTTGCCTGTAGATATCATCCATATTCATATCAGTTTCTCCTTCTCAATGGTATGTGCTCGTTTATTGTAACCTATAGAGATTAAGTTTTCAATACCTTCGGGATTATTATATCATGCGCAAACGGGCTTTTGTCATCCTTAACAGTGAACCGCGCAAGAGGGTTTCTGACTCTTCATTCTTTTTCGGCCGGCGTTCTGATTAGCGATTAATCCCAAGCGCAGAGAGCGCGTTTGTCAGCCTGCGCCTCGCCTCGTCGCTCGCGGGCGTGAGCGGCAGGCGGGGATGGCCGACGGTATAGCCCATAATCTCAAGCGCGGCCTTACAGGGTATGGGGCTTACCTCACAAAAAAGCGCTTCTGACAATGTGGCGACTCTCGTTTGCATGTCACGGGCCAGCGCCATGTCTCCCGCGAAAAAGGCGCGGGTAAGCGCCACGACGGAGATAGGGTCTATGTTCGCGGCGACCGAAACTACGCCCATTGCGCCAACCGCCAGCGCCGCCAGCGCCATATGGTCGTTTCCCGCGAATACGAAGGCGTCTTTTAAAAGCCTCGCGTCCCGCGCCAACTGCTCTATTGACTCGCTCGCCTGCTTATAGGCGCGGATTCGCGGATGGAGGGAGAGCGTGGCGGCGGTTTCGCTCGTCATGTTGACGCCCGTTCTCGAGGGGACGTTATACATCATTATTGGAATCGAAACCGCGTCGGCGATGGCGGTATAGTGCGCTATAAGCCCCTGTTGGGTCGCGCGGTTGTAGTAAGGCGTGACGACTAAGAGCGCGTCCGACCCGCAGTCCTGCATGCGTTCAGCCATTTCGACGCACTCGCGGGTATCGTTGCCGCCGCATCCCGTTATTACCGGTACGCGCGATGAAACGCGCTTTACGCAGTATTCCGCGACATCATGTCTTTCCGCGACCGTCATGGTGCAGGGTTCTCCGGTCGTGCCAAGAGGGAGTATGGCGTCTATACCGGCATCTATCTGCCGGTCAATGAGTTCTCCCATAAGTTCAAAATTCACGCCGCCTGAAACAAAGGGCGTGACCAGCGCCACGCCCGCTCCTTTAAATATAAAGGACATACAGCCTCCTTATAACGTCGGATGAAACGTTGCGGAGGTAAGGTGTTTATTTATGTGGAATGTATCCCTCGTGGCAGAGGAGTTCCGCCGTCTCGACGGAGCCGCCCGCCGCGCCCCTCAGGGTATTGTGGGACAGCGATACGAATTTATAGTCGAATATATTATCCTCGCGAAGGCGGCCTATCGATACGCCCATGCCGTCGTACAAATCGCGGTCGAGGCGGGTCTGCGGGCGG
Organism: Clostridia bacterium; assembly: GCA_030526935.1. GTDB lineage: Bacteria > Bacillota > Clostridia > Christensenellales > Aristaeellaceae > JAUNBY01. The sequence continues at coordinate 1,807 of JAUNBY010000098.1, read as the reverse complement.
TCGGGCTGGTCGAAATAGGTCAAAAACTTCTCGGGGGCGCTTGGAAGCTTATATTTCTGGGGAAGTCCCTCGTAGGAATCCCACAGCGAGCGTATCTCGTCGATGGGGGGCTTTTTGTCAAACGACACCGATACCGCCGCCATATGCCCGTCGCTCGCGGCGACGCGGTAGCACTGTGCGCTTATAATCGGGCGCTCGGCGGGCTTTATCTCGCCCTGATCGACCTTGCCCCATATCTTGAGAGGCTCCACCTCGCTTTTGTGCTCCTCGCCGCCTATGTAGGGTATTACGTTATCGACCATCTCGGGCCATCTTTCAAACGTCTTGCCCGCTCCCGATATGGCCTGATAGGTGCAAACCGAAATCTTCGCGACGCCGAATTCCCTCAGCGGCGTCAGCGCCGGCACATAGCCCTGTATCGAGCAATTGGGCTTGCAGGTGATGAAGCCCGTCTTCGTTCCCAGGCGCTTGCGCTGGGAGGGTATGACCTGCATGTGCCCGGGGTTGACCTCGGGAATCATCATGGGTATGTCGGGTGTATAGCGGAAGGCGGAGTTGTTCGACACCACGGGGGTTTCGGTCCTGGCGTACTTCTCCTCGAGCGCGCGTATCTCGTCCTTGGGCATGTCTACGGCGCAGAAAACGAAGTCCACGTCTTTCGTGACTCCCTCGACGTCCGTCGCGTCCATGACGTTCATTCCAATCACGCCTTCGGGTATGGGCCACTCGAAAGCCCAGCGCCCCTGAACCGCTTCCTCATATGCCTTGCCCGCCGAGCGGGGACTCGCGGCGAGAGCCTTTATTTCAAACCACGGATGCCCCGCCAGAAGCGACGTATATCTCTGCCCCACCATGCCGGTCGCGCCGACTATGGCTACGGAATACTTCCTCATTTGATTGACCTCCTTGAAATCCTATTCCAGGGTGTGCGCCTTTATTCTGTATCGGGATTGACGATGGAATTGATGACGACCGACTCGACGGACTGAAAAGTCGTCTGGGCGTCGGTTCTGAACCACCCGATGAGCGTCACGAGAAGCGCCACGCATAAAAGTATGATTATAAAGCTGGCGATGGAACCAAAGAAGTCCATAAAGCCGTTCAAGGCGCGATACCAGGCGCGCTTGCGCGTCAATTCACGCTTGGTGAGCATTTTACTCATGTCGATCAAACTCCTTTTGCCCTTAGACGCTTTCCTTATTCATTTGGTTTCAAACATAGTCAATCCAGTTCCCGGCAGCCGTCCCGTGCATTTCGCCCTCGAGCGATAATCCTTTAAAATCATGCTGTCTCAGCGCCTCGTAGACGACCACCGCGACGGAATTGGACAAATTGAGGCTCCTCGCGTCCACCATCATGGGTATGCGCGCGCAGCGGTCGATGTGACAAATGAGCATGTCCTCGTCAAGCCCCTTCGTCTCGCGCCCGAAGACCAGAAACGCGTCGTCGGGATACTCGAACTGCACGTATGTCTTCTTGGCCTTTGTCGTAAAAAAGTACATTTCAGCCGACGGGTATGTATTTCTGAAGTCGCGCCAGCTTTCGTGAACCTCGACCTTCGCCATATGCCAGTAGTCAAGCCCCGCCCTTTTCATATACCTGTCGTCGAGCGAAAAGCCAAGCGGCTTTATCAGGTGCAGATATAATCCCGTCGCCGCGCAGGTGCGTGCGATGTTTCCGGTGTTTTGCGGTATTTCCGGATTGACGAGAACTACGTGCATTTGACGCCTCCCGGGGATATGAATACGTTTCCCGCGTACTCCATTCGCTTGCATAAGAGCCTTTGATGGCGGGCGTTGTGGCGGGC
>JAUNBY010000567.1 GCA_030526935.1 Clostridia bacterium | reverse complement strand
TGCGCGGAAGCTACAAGGAACGCATGGAGGGCTACGCCATAGGGCGGCAGAACGGCTGGATGTCGGCCAACGACATAAGGGCGCTGGAAAACATGAACCCCATATCCGACGCGGAGGGAGGAAACGCCTATCTGTGTAACGGCAACCTCATAACAATTCGCACGGCGATGCAAAGCGGTTCCGCGGAAGTGCCGGCCATCGAGAATACGGAGGTACTAAATGAATGACGCGATAACTGAATTGACGACTGAAATAGCCAAAACGAATAAAACAGCTGAACCGCTGACGCTTGGCAGCCTTTTCGACGGCATAGGCGGGTTTCCGCTGGCGGGACTAAGGGCAGGCATGAAGCCGGTATGGGCGTCTGAGATAGAACCTTTCCCCATACGGGTCACCACGAAAAGGCTGCCGTTTATGAAGCGATACGGGGATATCTGCATGCTTGACGGCGCGAAACTCGAACCTGTTGACGTCATTACTGGCGGTTTTCCGTGCCAATCTTGCAGTATAGCGGGGAAACGGGAAGGGATAAAGCACAAAGCGCGCGGAGATGACGAAACCACGCGAAGCGGTCTGTTTTACGAGGCCGTGCGCGTCATCCGCGAGATGAGGAGTGAGACCAATGGGCGTTACCCCAGATACTTCGTTGCGGAAAATGTACCCGGATTATTTAGTTCAGCAGGCGGCGAGGACTTCCGTGCCGTCCTTGAGGAGATCTGCAAGATTAAAGACAGTGAAGTCGTTATACCTCGACCTGCGAAGAACAAATGGAGCGATGCCGGTCTTATCTTGGGCGACGGGTATACCGTCGCGTGGCGAGTGCTGGACGCTCAATATTTCGGAGTCGCACAAAGACGCCGCCGAGTGTTCATTGTCGTCGATTTTGGAGGCGAACGCGCCGGAAAAGTACTATTTGAGTCCGAAGGCTTGTCAGGGTATCGTCAACCGGGCAAAGAAACGGGGCAAGGCTTTGCCGCCAATGCTGGAGGAAGCGCTGGAGGAGGCGATTGCGCTGAGCCGGGAGACAGCGGTGAGACCAACCTGATAGTTGAGAACAACGAGAGCAACGAATCGACGGAGGTTGGGTGCATGAATCCGTGGGATAGCCAAAGCGCGCGGTTGTTCGGTACAGCAGGCGCGTTTCATTGCCTGCAATCCTGTGAAAAAGCCGGACAGCAGAGGGACGGAGTCGTTTATCCCGCCATAGCGGGAACCCTGTGCGCACGACCGGACGGATCGCCGTGCGTCGACAGAGGGCAACCGTTCGTGGCGATGTTTTCGGGAGGACAGGGTGAAAAGGCGGGAGGCATTGGCTACAGCGAGAACGCGTCGCCCGCGCTCAAGGCCGCGAGATCAGGCAGTAACGCCGTCCCCGACGTCGTGTATTCGCTTCAGGGCAATGGAATAGACCGCCCCATAACGGCGGGATGTAACGGCAAAGGCTGGAACGACAAGACTATGTACACCCTAAATACCGTGGACAGGCCAGGTGTCGTTTACGCCGCCGACTGTAGAAAAGACGGTGGAAGTACAGCGCCGACGCTTACGGAGGATCATCAGGGAAGCGCGTCGGATTATACCGCCGTATGCGTGGGAAACGGGCAATCGAATCAGATAGCGCTGTCGGAAAACTGCAACACGCTCAATTGCATGCACGATCAGC
>JAUNBY010000097.1 GCA_030526935.1 Clostridia bacterium | reverse complement strand
TGTTATCCATGGCGTATTTCTGCCACTCGGGATCGGCGTCATAGTAGGGCTTCAGATCCATGAGACGACCGTTAGCCGCGAGCGTCTGAGCAAATCCGACATCTTCATGCATCTGAGTTATGACCGCCGGGAGCTGTCCTGAGGCGTTGAGTACCTTCATCTTTTCAAGGCGGTCGGCGCTTTGGGAGCCTGCGAATTCGGTCTCGATCCTGATTCTGCCCTCATACGCTTCGTTGAAGTCGGCGATCTGTTCGAATATGCACTTCCAGTAGGGATCCGACTCGCTCCCCGTCATAAGGAGCAGCGTCACCGGCTCCGCGAAGGACGCGGCGCACGCCAGTATGAGTATAGACGCGAGGATCATTGACAAGGTCTTTTTCATGGTTTTACCTCCTCATAATATATGCGCAATCCCATAACGCTATGGGAAAACACTTCAGTTACCGCACGCGGCGGACTGTCTGTCGAGTATGAGCCTTGCCGCTCCGGTAAGAGCCGACAGTCCCTGCTCGCCCGCTTTTACGATTTCAAAAGGTTCGAGAAAATCGCTCAAATCCCTGGTATCCTCTTCTATCCATTTCTTCGCCATATCAAAGTAACACATCATCAACCCCCCGCCCAGTATCAGGGTATTGGGTTTGACAATGCTCATCAGGTTCCATACGCCGGCTACAAACTCGCGTTTGGCGATCTGCATAAACGCGCAGGCTTTCTCGCATCCGTTTTGCCAGGCGGCGTGAAGCTCGTCGAAATCGGCGTATCCGATTTCCTGTGCCCTTCGGTTGATTGAAGCGCCCGACCAAAGGCTTTCAAAGCATCCTCTGTGCCGGCAATAACATTCAGGCCCCTGCGAGGCTACGATCATATGTCCCATTTCGGGATGAAACCTCCCGCCGGAACGGTAAAGCTTGCCGTCCATGAATATCGCGACGCCTATTCCGGTTCCAAACGTCATCATCAAAACGCGCCTGGACTGAATCGATCTGAGCGCCACTTCACCAAGAAGGACGCCGTTGGCGTCGTTTTCCAGGCGCACGGGCAAACCCGTGAGTTCACGCAGCCTGTCGGTTATGGGATAACCGTTCCATCCGAGGGTATAAGGGTTTTCCACAATACCTTTTACCGGGTCTACCGGGCCTGCGCAGACGATCCCAACGCCTGACAGGTCGCGAACGTCTGCTCCAATCGATTCGGCCTGCCTTTTTAACGCGTTCGCTATATCAACGACGCTGTCTTCCGCGCTTTTGGCTCCCGGACGAGTGGGAAAGCACTCGCGTGACAAAACTCGTCCATCCGCATCGCAGATGCCCAGCAATATCTTCGTGCCGCCTACATCCACCGCTCCCACAAGCAGGTTTTTCATGTATCCCGTCCCCTCTACTTAATTAAGTAACTTAATTATTAAATAGTGTACTCAAAGCCCTCATTGTAAAAACTACGATGGTCGGTCATCTTTCCAGCATCAGGTCAAGTTCCCTGTCGATCACCTGCCGCGAGGCTCCGACTATTCCGGCGTCCTCGCAAATAGGTTTTTGAAGGTCGATGCTTATGGCGCAGAGTTTCTTTAGCATATTGCGAACGCTGTCGAGCAGCGCGTCGGAAAGTTTTGAGGCGAGAACTCCTCCGAGGCAAACGATTCCGCAATCGATTATCGATGCGAAATTTGTGATGCACAGGGCGATTTTTTCCGATACGTATTCGATAAGCTCGCTCAAATCGCAATCATCCGCATGTGACAGGTCAAATCCAAAGCGCCTTTTCAGAGCCTCGAGGTTAACGCGCTTTTCGAGCCAACCCGCGTTATTCAGTCCGACGGTATAGTTGTTCTCAAAGACCATATAGCCTATTTCGCCGCACTGGGCGTTTGTACCCCGGCGAAGTTTGCCTTCCAGGACGATTCCTGCGCCAAGTCCGGTTCCTATTGAGATATACGCAAGATCCGCCCCCTGAAGTCCGCGCCGGTAGTATTCGCCTATGACCTCCATGTTCACGTCATTGTCCACTACCAGCGGAAGGCCGAGCAAATCGCACAGCTTTTTTTCCGATTCGGTGGTACATATGCCGTCGCGCATATCGATAAGCGGGGCGAAGCTTGCGATATGCCTGTCAACGTCGTAACTGCATGGCAACCCAAGACCTATTCCGAGAAATCGCTCGCGTTCGATGCCGCTTTTCTTGATGAGCTTTTCGACGGTTTGCGGGACGATGCATTCGATAAGCTCTGTAATGTCGGCTCCGTCGGATTTGGCGGTCTCAACGCACGATATTTCGCCTTGCAGGTTGACCGCGCCGACGCGTATATATTTACCTTCGACAGCCGCGCCTATTGCGTAGCGGGCGTTTTTATTCAGGCGCAGCATATGCGATTTCCGTCCGACGGAACCGCCCCGTTCTCCATTTCCCTCGATCAATCCCTGTTCGAGAAGAAAACTGACAATTTTTATAACTGTCGGTCCGCTTATCCCGGTTTCGCGGGCGATCATAGTCTTACTCACTTCGTCGCGCGAAGAAATGAAGCTGAATACGCTCTTGCGGTTGAGATCCCTCAAATCCGAAGCTACATAGGCCTTCATTTCGCGCCTCCCGAATAATTAAAGCTAAGGGGGTTGCGCCTTTTATATTCTGGGCGTTGGCGGGAATACCACACGCCTGGATATGGTTTCGAACGTAGGCTCGTAGGTGTAAGTCCACGAACCGCTGCCGCGTGTGAAACGGCTACCTTCTATAGACGACCCGTTTTCGAGCACTTTTTTGCCGTCGCAGTCGGGAAGTATAATTTCGGCTTTGGTGTTAAACGGTATCTCAACTTCGACCGTTATACTCTTGCCTTCCAGCTTCCAGCCGCTTTTGACCTCGCCGTATTGCGTAATTATAGAGGCTTCGGCGTGGGAAAGCGCGTCGTTGGGCATGGGGCGCACGGTGAATATCTTGAAGCCCGGCGCGCGCTCGTCGGGATTGACGCCCGCGACATAGCGGTAAAGCCATTCGCACACCGCGCCAAAGGCGTAGTGATTGAAGCTGTTCATCTTAACGGGACCGAAGGAGCCGTCTTCTTTGATTGAATTCCAGCGCTCCCATATGGTCGTCGCGCCCTTTTCGACCTCGTACAGCCAGCTTGGGCAGGTGTTTTGCATCAAAAGCGCGTAGGCGTATTCGTTAAGACCGCATTCCGAGAGAGCCGGGCATAAACAGGGCGTTCCCAGAAAGCCCGTCGTAAGGTGCATATTGTCGCTGCGCAGGCGATTCGCGAGCTGCTCGACGGTTACGGGTATCTGCTCGTCGGTCAGCATATTCATATAAAGCGCTATGACCTGAGCGGTCTGGGTCTCTCCGACGACGCGCCCGGCAGGGGAGACGTATTCGTTGCGGAAGGCCTCGCGAATGTCTTTTGCGAGCTTGGCGTATTCCGCCGCGTCGCCGTCCTTTCCCAGAACCTTGGCGGCCTTTGAAAGGATCTCGCTTGACAGCGCGTAGTAGGCGGTGGCGAGAAGTCCCACCGGTGTAAGGCCGAAGAAGCTGTCCGGGTCGCGGGTGTCCTGGGCTACCCAGTCGCCTATGTGGAAGCCGCCATAGAGGTTTTTGCCGTCGATGTCCTTGCTTCGCATGTATTCGACCCAGGACTTCATGCTGTCGTACTGCCTTTCGAGTATCGCCCTGTCGCCGTAATAGACGTACATCGCCCATGGCATTATCGTCGCGGCGTCGCCCCAGCCGGTTGTGGGTATCTCCCAGAATCCCGTGTTCTTTAGTATAAAGGGCACCACGACCGGGACGAAGCCCATTTTTTCCTGCTCAAAGGCGAGGTCATAGAGGAATTTGCGGTAAAACGCGTCGCAGTCGGCGTTCATTACGGCGGTCGCGCAGAAGACCTGGGCGTCGCCGGTCCAGCCCATGCGCTCGTCGCGCTGAGGGCAATCGGTAGGCACGTCCACGAAGTTGGAGCGCTGACTCCAAAGCGCGTTGAGGAAAAGGCGGTTGACGCGCTCGTCGGAACACGAGAAACTGCCCGTCAAATCCATTTTGGAGTGTATGATGACCTGCTCGAAATCCTCCGCGTCGATCTCGTCAAGCCCGCTTACCTTGCAATAGCGAAAGCCGAAGAATGTAAAATACGGCTCGTATACGGCTTCGCGACCGTCGCAGATATATATGTTCTCGGCTAAGGCGGTTCTCATATTGTCGCGATAGAAATTGCCGTTGCGGTTCAATTCCTCGCCGAATTGCAGATGTATTCGCGTTCCGGCCTTCGCGCGGGTTTTAAATCTCACGAATCCGGCGGCGTTTTGCCCGAAGTCGAGAACCTTTTCTTTCTTTGGGGTGATTATAAGCTTCGCGGGGCGGCTCTCATATGCCACGACCGGGACGCTTAAGCGGGCGTGAAGCAGTTTTTTGTCGATCGGTACGACGATAGCCTTGTCCCAGCCGGATACGTCTGTGGAAGGACGCGACCACGCGCGGTCATAAGCTTGCGCGTCGAAAATTTCGCCGTCGTATATCTCGGTTCTGAGGAAGGGACTTTTTGTAGCAGACCAGCTCTCGTCGGTTATGATAACCTCTCGAGTACCGTCCTCGTACTCTATGGTTATTTCCGCGATGAAAGCGAGCTTATCGCCGTATATACGGTCGCGGTATCCAACCTCCGGCCAGTTGACGCGCCCCTTGTAATAGCCGTTGCCAAGCCATGCGCCTATGGCGTTTTCACCCTGTTGAATAAGTGAGGTTATATCGTATGTCTGATATTGAAGCCATGAATCGTAGGCGTTGAAATTGGGCGTGAGATACTCGTTTCCGGCTTTCTCGCCATTTACGAACATCACGTACATGCCGACGCCGCAGGCGTAGGCGCGGGCGGATTTGACGGGCTTTATTACGGAAAAGCCGCGCCTCAATTGCGGGAACTCGTCCGTCCAGCCAATCCATTCGGCCTTCCATGGCTCGCCCATACGGGCGGTCTCGAAAAACGCCGCCTCCGACCAGTCGGACATGCAGTCCTTTTCATCCCATACGCGCACTCGCCAATAGTAGCGCGTTCGGGCGGAAAGGGGGATATCGAGCCTTATAGCCACGCTCTCGCTCGACATGACATTTCCGGAATCGTATACCGTTTCGCCGAAGTCGTCGGAAGTTGACACCTGAATGCGGTAGGCGGATTGCAGCTTGTCGCGCCCGTCGCAGATGACCTGCCAGCCTAGCTGTGGACGATCAAAGTCGAAACCGACGGGGTTTTCCATATAGTCGCAGCGAAGTCGGGTAACTCTCATAATATGTTCCTTTCTTGCGGGTGATAAATGATGTAACGGCGTCCTCGACGCTAAGCCTTGATCGCGCCCGCCACCATGCCGGAGACGATTTGCTTGTTGAACAACACGAACAATATCAACGGCGGTATGGTTATCAGCATGACGTTCGCGAACAGCAGGTTATATTCGCTCGAATACTGTCCGCTGTAGTTGTAAAGCGTCTGCTGAACGGTTATATTGTACGTGCCGGGGAGGAAGTACATGGGGTTTACGAAGTCGTTGAAAATATTGATCGTCGAAAGCACGATTATCGTCGCCGTGACTGGCTTGAGAAGCGGGAAGATGATTTGCGTGAAAAGCTCGAACGCTCCGCAGCCGTCTATGACCGCCGCCTCGTCGATCTCCCTTGGTATAGAGGTCATGAATCCCCTGTAGAGTATGCAGCTGAACGAGCAGTTGAGCGCGACCTCTATGAGAACCATTCCGTGTAAGGTCTTGTAAATGCCCAGCGCCTGCATTGTCCAAATGGTGGGCACTATCGCGGGGGGTATCATAAGACCCGTAAGAAGCGCGAAGTTGGCGGTGTTCGAGAGCCTGTCGCGGCGGCGTTGCAGTATAAAGCCGGCCATAGAGCACACTATGACCATCAGAATCAGCGAAAACACCGTTATCAGTATGGAGTTTTTAAACGCAACCAGAAGCGCGTAGCGGTTGGAGGTCAGAACCTCGGTGTAATTTTCAGCGACCTGAAAAGCCGACGGCCAGCTTATGTTCATAAGCGCCGCCTCGCGGCGGGTTTTGAAGGAATTTATTATGACGAAGTAAAAAGGAACGCAGTAGAATATGAGCGCGAAGACCAGGGACAGCGCTTCGAAGAGATTGAAATACGACGGACGCTTTTGCCCGCTGTGCGGTTTGTTGCGCTTCATAGGTCAACCTCCTTGCGCGTGATGTAAAAGTAAAGCGGGAAGGCGAGGGCGCAAATCAGAAGCAACATCAAAACATTTCCCAGCGTCGCCAGCCCATAGAAGCCCGCGCTGTATTGTTTGTAGACGACGGAGGCGAGAAGGTCGGTGTAGAAGCCGGGGCCTCCCTTTGTGGTCGCCCACACGAGGTCAAATGTTCGAAGACCGCCTATGAACGCCAGTATGATGACGGAGTTTCTGGCGGGGCGGGACAGCGGCAATGTTATGTGCAGAAATTTGTCCCAGGTGTTTCCGCCGTCTATGGAAAGCGCTTCGTAGTATTGCTCGGGTATGGACATTATGCCCGAAATATATATAACCGTCGCGATGCCCACGCCCTTCCACACGTCTATGCCGATTATAGAATAAAGGGCGATGCTGACGTTGCCCAGCCAGTCCGGTCCCGCTATGCCGAGCATCGCGAGGGCGGAGTTGATAAGGCCGCGCGTTGGGTGCATGAGGGATTTGAACGTAAGTCCGACGGCGAGCGTCGATATCAGGTTGGGAAAAAAGAGTACGCTTCTTAAAATATGGCGCGTTTTGAGCATCGACGAGGACAACACGGCTCCGAAAAGAAGCCCCAGCACCACCTTGAAAGCGCAGGTCAGAATCGAATAGATTATAGAGTTTCTGAAGCTTATACTGAGAGAAACCTCGTTGAAGAACATGCGCAGGTTGTCAAAGCCCGTGAATCTCCATTCCGTGAGCGTCCATGTTGTCATCGAAAAAAAGAAGCTCATCAGAGTCGGAAGTATGAATAAAACGAAAAATATTATCCCCACCGGCACGAGAAACCACGGGGAATAGAGTCTTCTCATTGTCTTTGTCAATTCAAGACCCCTCCTCGAAATTTGTAAAAGGGGCCGGCGATAACCGACCCCGGATGAACTAAGCGGATTTTACCAGCCCGCTATTCCAAGTTGCTTGGCCTGTTTTTCGGCGTCGGCGTCGTACTCGGCGGCGGCTTCCTCGGCGGAGCGCAGTCCGCCCATGCACTCGATGCAAATCTGCGGCGAGTTGGGGCCTTTGACGGAGGTCACGAACTCCAGCGCGGCGGTCGTCTTGCCCTCGGCGAAGTAGGGCATCATGTCCTCGACGCCCGCGTACACGTCCTCAAGCTCCACGCCGTTGACGACGAAGGGGCCTTCGGGCTTGGAGGCGGCGGAATAGACCGCTATGCCGTCGTAGCTCAGGAAGTAACTGCACCACTCCATGGCGGTATCTACATTGGAGCCATTTTTGTAGATATAGATGGCGTTGGGCATCCAGACGGTGAGGCCGTGGTTATCGGGGTCGTCGCCGGGCTGGCCGAAGACGCCTATGTTATCGACGGCTTCCTGTCCGTAATTGGTGTAGATGTTGGTAAGGGAGTTGGTGAGCATCGGATAATGCGCGCCGTCGCCGTTTACGAGCATCTCGAGCGCGAAGTCGTAGGTATTGGTATTGTAGTCGGCGTTCATGAAGCCCTTCTGGAAGACTTCTTCCATCTTCTTGAAGGAATCAAGTCCGTAAGGATCGGTCGCGTACTTGGCCTTGTTGGACTCAAAGTCCTTGGCGAAGTCGGGATTTCCGGCTTCGACGTTGTAGTAATCACCCAGGAGTATGAGCTGGCTCGTCCAGTCGTCGCCAAAGGAGGCTATGACGGCGGTCTTGCCCGCGTCCTTTATCACCTGGCAGTTGGCCATCAGATCGTCCCAGGTGTGAGGTATCTCAAGTCCCAATTCGGCGTATACGGCCTTGTTGTAAAGCCACGCGCCCGCGAATGAGGATCCGGCGGGTATGCCGTAAATCTTGCCGTCTACCGACACGCAGGGGAAGTAGCTCTCAGAGACGTTTGCGATAAGCTCGTTGTCGTTAAGCTCTACGAAATACTGCGCGGGGTTGAGCGTCTGTAGGAGAGAACCCGCGTTGAAGTAGCACAGATCGGCCATCTCGCCCGCGGCGAGCAGCGTGCGCACGTAGTTTTCGCCCTCGGCTCCGCCCGGACGGAACTGAATTTCCAGGGCGATGCCGTAGGTTTCCTCTATCCACGCGGCGACGGCCTCAATGCCTGCGGTGCTGGTTGTGTTGTCGATCATGAGGGTGATGGTTCTGTCCGCGTCGGCGAAAGCGACGGAGGAAAGAGCCATAAGGAGAACCAGTACAAGTGCGAACAGTTTCTTCATGTTACGTACCCCTTTCTATCATTCATAATGATACTATCTATTTTATCATCCTTGCTGCCGTTGAAAATGGTTAATGTCACTTAAAACATGGAAAATCCGTTCATTTTTCATCCTCCGTGCGCTGTATATACTCGGAAGGGGCGCAGCCTACGCAGGTTTTGAAGACTTTGCTGAAATACAGTGGATCGCCGAAGCCGCAATTGTGGGCGACCTCCTTTATCATCAGGTGTGGACTGATTTCGAGCAGCTCGCGGGCGCGGTCTATGCGCCTTTTGGTCAGGTATTCGAGAAAGGACATGCCCGTATATCGCCTGAAAAGCCGGTTGGCGGTGGTCTGGCTTACCCCGCAGTGGCGGCAAAGCGACGACAGGGTTATCCGCTTGGCGATGTGCAGGCTTATATAATCCTCGATCGACGAGAATAGAGGGTCGCGCGAGGGAATATCGCCGTCCCTGTCATTTGTATTTTCATCCGCCGCGACGTAAGGACGCGACGCGCGCGCGCCGCCTTCAAGCTCCTTTTCGATCGCCGTAAGACAATCGATCAATTCCCGCGCGTTGACGGGTTTTAATATATAGTCCCTGACGCCGAATCTGAGCGCCTGTCTCGCGTAGTCAAAGTCCTGATAGCCGCTTACGAGAACGGTCTTTACATGCGCGAAGCGGCTTTTCAGCGCCTCGACGAGCGCCAGACCGTCCATCACGGGCATCGCGATGTCGGTGATCACAACGTCCGCCGGAGAGCTTTCGAGCATGGCGAGGGCGACTTTGCCATTTTCGGCTATGCCCGCCAAGGCGCAGTGGCCCGCGTAGCGCGCGATTATCGCCTGTATATATTCGGCGGACGCGGGTTCATCCTCAACTATCATTATGCGCATGATTGTGCCTCCTCGCCGACAGGCGGATTATCGTTCCCGGGTATGCGTTATCGAGCGATATTTTTAGCGAATCTCCATAAAAGGCTCTGAGTCGCAAATAGGTATTGACTATGCCCATGCCGCCTATTGACAGGCCATTTTCGCAAAGTGGGGCGGCGTCGGAGGATATCATATCCTTTAGCCGCTTAAGCACGTCCTCGTCGAAGCCCTTGCCGTTATCCGATATATCGATATGCCAGTATTCGTCAA
>JAUNBY010000566.1 GCA_030526935.1 Clostridia bacterium | reverse complement strand
AGATGCGCGGCGGCGAGGCGAGAGAGGGGCATATAGGGCTTAGAATAGTCGACGAGCGCATAAAAATAGCCTTTGGACCGCAATACGGCATAAGCTTGTCAGACTCCAGGCCGGGCGCGCGCATTACGTACCGCCTGCCGGTCATTAAGGGGGAAAACCAGTGAAGCGGGTTATGATAGTCGACGATGAATTTCTCGTCCGCATAGGCGTGCGCTCCATGCTCGACTGGGAGGCTCACGGCTACGAGATAGTAGCCGAAGCCACGAGCGGTCAGGACGCCATAGCGAAAATTCCTTGCGCCAGGCCGCAAATCATATTGACGGATCTCGTGATGGAACCCATGGACGGGTTGGAGCTTCTGGAGTTTTGCGCCCAGCAATATCCCGATATACGCATCGTGGTGTTGAGCAATTACAACGATTTTGAAAAGGTCAAGCAAGCCATGAAGCTTGGCGCGAGGGACTTCTTTTTTAAACTTACCGCGGACCCCTCGGAGCTTTTGCGGGCATTGGACTGCATAAGCCTTGAAATTAACCGCCGCGGGATTAACGCGCGCGAGGCGGAGCAGCTTATCAGCCGAAACGCCGGAGCCATAAGAAAAAGGCTTGTGCGGGTAATGCTCGAGGGCGCCTACGCGAGCGAAGACGAGGTTTTGCGGGAATTGGAACTTACAAATGTGGAATGCGACCTGCGCGAGCCTTACCGCGTTATGCTTCTGAAGATAGCCGACGCGTCCGTGGCGGGCGATCCCGGGACGCCTAAGGGCATGCTCGTTTCGACGCTGGAGAGCATGGCGCGGGAACATTTTGCGAGCGGACTTCGCGCGCAGATATTTCGCCTGGAGGATGAACGGCTCGCGGTAGTCGTAAATACCGGCCACGGCAATCAATCGCGTGACTTTGAGGCCATGGCCGCGAGGCGGTTCGAATCCCTCGACGGACTGGCCATGCGCTATATGGGATTAAACGTGCTTGGCGCGCTATCCGGGCAATACCAGGGAGTATCGCAATTCCGACTGGCGGCGGCTCAAGCCGAGGCATCCCTCGCGAATGCGTATTTCATGCGCGCAAATCGCCTGTGTCTGCCGGGCGCGGACGATATACCCGCCCGTCCGCCCACCCGCGACGAGGAAGGACAATGGCGAACGCTGATTGCGCAAACGCGCTTTGACGAAGCCCGGGCGCTTCTCGACGCGCTTTTCGAGAGGCTGTACGGCTGCCGGGGAGCGGCCGACGGCGTAAGGGAGGGGCTTTACAGGCTTTACGACGCCATCAAGCGCGACGCGGCGGCCAGAGGAGTGGCCGAAAGCGAATTGTCCGGCTCTACGGGCATTACCCCTTATCAGGCAATATTCCACGCGGACAGGCTTAAGACGGTAGAGGACAGCCTCGGACAGGCGCTTATGAAATACCGCCGCCGTCTTGAGGGAATGGGCGGAAAAAGGATAAAGCGCGAAGTGGCGCGCACGCTGGACTATGTCCGCGACAATCTGTCCGGGGACTTGAGCGTAGCCGCGGTCTCGCGACAGGCGCATATGAGCGAGAGCTACTTCTCAAGGCTTTTTAAGGCGGAAATGGAAGTGGGCTTTGTCGAATATGTAAACCGCGCGAGGATAGACAAGGCGAAGGAGCTTCTGGCGATTTTGGTCGACCAGCGCGGAAAGACCATCACC
>JAUNBY010000565.1 GCA_030526935.1 Clostridia bacterium | reverse complement strand
TGAATCGATGGTAATCGACCCTGAAAGTCCTTCTATCGTCAGCGTCCTGTCGCCCACGGTGAGCGTTATGTCCCCCGTGCCGGTGACCACTATTATCGGCTCGGCGTCCGCCACGCCCTCGCCGGGTATCGTCGTGCCTGATTCGCGAACCGGAAAGCTGCCGGTCTCAACCGCGTACATGACCGGGTCGCAGCGAAATGTGACGTCGAATATATGCGCCGTCCTTCCGCGCATCAATTTCACTATATCTATTTGCCTGCTTACTCGCGCTTTGCGCATTTTGTCGGGCATATTCCCCAGTATCAGTTCCCCGCTCCCGGTAAGCCAATTGGATATTGCCGCCAGATTATCCAGATTCGCGATAAAGCAGGAAACGGTAAACGTCACGTCGTCGTATACGCCCTCGCCTTCGCATATGGCTATCGTTCCCGCGCGGCCCGGAATCTGTTTATATTCCACCCGCTCTACCGGTATCGGTATGGGCGGAAACTCCGTCACGTACACGCCGTAATCAGTAGATTTGATTCCCTTAAATACAAAATAATCAGCCATACGCCGCGCCTCCCTTCGACCGCGTGACGCGGCGCTTCAGGTTGTTTATCTCAAGCGCCAGCGCCCTTATGTCCTGTTTGTCTTTTACGGACAGCGCTTCGACGTTCAGCGTCAGGCTCTGGTCTTGGTTCCAGGTCTTGCGATTGTCGTTGGAAACGCTGCTGTAGCTCGTATTTTCCATGCTCGCGCCTATGAATCTCGACGCGTTCCTTATGGCCTTTACCTGCTTTTCGTCCTCTATTCCAAGCGCTATGCCCTTCGTGAAATACTCGCCTATTCGCCTGCCGACGCGAGACGGGCTGTTTTGCTCAAGCGCGCTTTCAGCCGACGTCTTTGCCGCAAGCGCGGCCTTTCGCGCCGCTGCTTTTATCCATTCAGTTCCGCTCGTTATGCCGTTCGCTAAACCCCTGGCGAAGTTTTGTCCCGCGAGTGCTCCCATGGACGGCAGTTTATCCGTAGCCGCCTTTACACCGGCGCTTACTCCCGCGCCCGCCGCCGCAAAGCTGAACGATGCCATGCCCTGCGCTATGCCCTCGCTCACCGACGAGCCTACGGGTATCATTGTCGTCGCGGGAGAGTTGATGCCTAACGCCGCGTTTATCGCGGCCAACAGGTTCCCCGAAACCGTTGAAGCGTAGCCAGACCATCCCGCGGCGGCCATTGACTCGCCTATTCCAGCCACTATGTTCTGCCCTACGCCGGACACTTCCAGAGCGGATACGAAGTCCAGTATAGCCTGAAGATTCTCCTCGTCTTCCTCGCTTATCTCCCCGCCGCTTTGTATGAGCGCTAATACTTCCGATACGTAACTCTGCAAGGCGGCTAAGGTTTCGGGATTCATGTAGGAATTGAGCTGTTCCTCTGCGCTGTTCTTCTGCATTCCCTCCGTCAGACCCCACAGCGACATCCACGTTCCTTTATTAGCCTCCAAATCTTTGAGCGTTTCGGTGAGCAGTTTAATCTTTTCTATGGTATCCGTGCCGAAAAGACCGTTGAGCGGCCCCAGGTCTACATCGCTCGTCTTATCATTCCAGCCCGTTGTCGCGGTGACGTTCTTCTCGTTTATTCCCAGACGCGCGTTTTCCACCGATTCCGGCGTTCCCGCGATCTCGGGCGTTATGAGCACGTGCAT
>JAUNBY010000096.1 GCA_030526935.1 Clostridia bacterium | reverse complement strand
GATCGACGCGGGTTGCCAGATCATATTCGCAACCAGTTTCTCTTACGGCACTACGATCACCGAGATGGCGATTGAGTATCCCGATGTCGTGTTCTGCCACGCCACGGGTTCCGACGCTCATTACGCCGGACTCGACAATCTGCATAACTACTTCGCCCGCATCCACGAGGCGCGCTACCTCGCCGGCATCGCGGCGGGACTCAACACCAAGAACAACAAGCTCGGCTACGTCGCCGCCTTCCCCTTCGCGGAGGTCATAAGCGGCTATACCGCGTTCTATCTTGGAGCCAAGTCGGTCAACCCCGACGTGACCATGGACGTCATGTACGCCAACACCTGGGGCGATCCCACCATCGAAGCTCAGGTTGCTCAGGCTCTTTGCGACCGCGGCTGCGACGTAATAAGCCAGCACAGCGATTCCACCGCCCCCGCCACCACCGCAGAGAGGAACGGCGCGCTCCACGTTGGATACAATAACGACATGATCCCCGCCGCCCCCGCCGCCAGCCTCATCTCCGCCCGCATCGACTGGAGCAAATATATGACTTACGCCATCAATTGCGTCCTCAACGGCGAGCAGATCGCGGTTGACTGGAGCGACGGACTTGCCGAGGAAGCCGTTTACCTGTCCCCCCTCAACACCGACATAGCCGTCGAGGGAACCCAGGAAGCCATCGATGAGGCCGCCGCTAAGATAATCTCAGGCGAACTCAACGTCTTCAAAGGCCCCCTGACCACCGCCGACGGAAGCTTCGCGCAGGTCGTAGAGTATGGCGCGACCGACGCCATGTTCACATTCGACAGTGAGACCGTTTTTGAGGAATCGACCATCGCCAAGGAAGACGGCGGATTCGTGACCGGATATTCCGCGCCGCTTTTCAACGCCATCATCGAGGGAATCAGCGAAAT
Organism: Clostridia bacterium; assembly: GCA_030526935.1. Lineage (GTDB taxonomy): Bacteria > Bacillota > Clostridia > Christensenellales > Aristaeellaceae > JAUNBY01. The sequence continues at coordinate 8,687 of JAUNBY010000096.1, read as the reverse complement.
CGCATAATATAGCTATTCGTGTCGGCTCTACCGGCACGAATTACATGTGGGGGGCGTCTGCCCTCCACATTGTTAAATTATTCAGCAAAGGATGTGGAGCGCTTGGCGCAGGTAATTGAAAACGCGGTCGAGTTTCGGGAAGTGACCAAGACGTTTGGCAGTCTCATAGCGGTCAACAAAGTGAACCTGAACCTGCGAAAAGGTGAAATACTGGCGCTGCTGGGCGAAAACGGCAGCGGTAAGACCACGCTTGTCAATATGCTCACGGGCCTTTATTATCCGGATGGCGGGGAGATATACGTATTCGGCAAAAAGGCGGACGTTCGCTCTCCCAGGGACGCCTACGACCTTAAAATCGGAATGGTTCATCAGCACTATATGCTGGTGGACGTGCTTACGGCGGCTGAAAACATAGTGCTCGGCATACAGGGGAAGAGCAAAATCGATTTAAAAAAGCTCAACGCTCAGATACACGACATAAGCGAGCGCTACGGCTTTGATATAGACCCGGCAAAAAAGATATATGACATGAGCGTTGCCCAGAAGCAGACCGTCGAAATCGTAAAGGCGCTTTACAGGGGGGCTGATATACTAGTGCTTGACGAACCTACGGCGGTTTTGACTCCCCAGGAAATAACGAGCCTTTTCTACGTTTTGAGGGCGATGAAGGACGACGGAAAGTCCATAATCATAATCACCCATAAGCTCGACGAGGTTATGGCGGTATCGGATCGCGTAGCCATATTGAGAAGGGGCGAGTATATTGGCGTCGTCGAGACCGCGAAGACCGATAAAAAAGAGCTTACCGAAATGATGGTCGGCCACTCGGTCGATTTGAGCATTAACCGTCCCGCCGTTGAGGAGCATGAATTGCGCCTCGACGTGGAGGGCCTGAACTGCGTAAGTCCCGACGGCCTTAACACTCTAAAAAACGTATCCTTCAGTCTCATGTCGGGAGAGATTCTCGGCGTCGCGGGAATCGCCGGCAGCGGACAGCGCGAACTGTGCGAAGCCATAGCGGGACTCGAAAAGGTCAAAAGCGGCTCCATAATCCATCACAGCGCGGAAAAGGGAACGGCTACGCAACTGGTCGGCCTCAATCCCTCTCAAATCAGGCACGACGGCGTGGCGCTGGCCTTCGTCCCGGAAGACAGGCTTGGAATGGGTCTGGTGGGAAGTCTCGGAATGGTCGACAATATGATGCTTAAAACCTACTCGCAGGGCAAGGGGCCGTTTGTAGACCGCAAGGAACCAAAGAAGCTCGCGGAACAGTTAATCGACAAGCTTGCCATATCCGCCCCCGGAGTATACGCGCCGGTTCGCAGCCTCTCGGGAGGAAACGTGCAAAAAGTGCTGCTCGGAAGGGAGATACTATCAAAGCCCGACGTGCTGGTAGTCGCCTATCCCGTAAGAGGACTTGATATAAAGAGTTCGTACATGGTGTACGATATGATAAATCAGGAGAAATCGCGGGGAACGGGTATACTTTTTGTCGGCGAGGATCTCGACGTGCTGCTTGAATTGTGCGACAGGATACTCGTATTGTGCGGAGGGGAAGTAAGCGGAATCGTCGATGCCGGGAATGTCACAAAGGAGCAGTTGGGCCTTTTGATGACCGGAACCGGCGCGAGGGAGAGTGAGGCATGATGAATAACACACGTACCGAACCGTTTGTTCGCATGGTGAAGCGCGCCGGACTTTCGCCCTGGCAAAACGTGCTCATACATCTGATAGCGGTCATAGGAGCGCTTTTGACCGGCGCCATAATCACCGGAGCCATGGGACACAATCCGCTGGCGGTTTACGCCGAGATGGTCTCGGGAAGCGTCGGATCCCCGTCGGTGCTTCGAGATACCGTGAGAATCACCATACCGCTTTTGATAACGGCCATAGCCATATCGCTGGCGTTCAGAATGAGGTTTTGGAATATCGGAGCGGAAGGGCAGATATTGGCGGGCGCGACGGCCGCGAGTTACTTCGCGCTTTTCTTCTATTCGTCTATGCCAAGCGCCGTGCTGCTCTCGGTTATGGCTGTTGCCTCCGTCATTGCGGGAGGGCTTTACGCGTTGCTTCCGGCGGTTTTCAAGGCAAGATGGAACACCAACGAGACGCTGTTCACGCTGATGCTCAACTACATAGCCATCGAGTTCATCAAATACCTGCAAAACGGCCCCTGGAAGGATCCCAGACAGCGCGGCTTTCCCAAGATCGCCATGTTTTCCGCCGAAGCCAGGCTTCCGAGGGTATTTGGCGTGCATATAGGCTGGATTGTCGCCATAGTGCTTGTAATACTCGTGACGATATACCTTAAAAAGAGCAAGCAGGGCTATGAAATAGTCGTCGTAGGCGAGAGTACGCCCACCGCCAGATACGCGGGAATGAACGTGAGGAGCATAATCTGCCGCACGATGTTCGTATCGGGAGCTTTGGCGGGGCTTGCCGGATTTTTACAGGTGGCCGGAGCCAACTATACGCTTTCCGATTCGGCGGCGGGAGGCGTGGGCTTTACCGCCATAACCGTGGCGTGGCTTTCAAAGCTCAACCCCATAATCATGACGCCAGTCGCCTTCTTTATCGCGATGCTCGAACGCGGCGGAAACAAGATACAGACGACATTCGGGGTTCCCTCGTCGGTCGCGGAGCTATTGACGGGAATCATACTGTTTTTCATACTCGGCTGCGAGTTCTTCACAAGATACAGGCTCGTCTTCCGGGGCGGAAAGGTGGTAAAGTAAGTGATAAACTTTGTAAGCTTCCTCAACGCGGCGATACTGGCGGGTACGCCGCTGCTGCTGGCGACGCTCGGAGAGATACTGACCGAAAAATCCGGCAACCTCAACCTCGGCGTCGAGGGCATGATGGCCATGGGAGCCGTCGCCGGATTGTGCGCCCCGTATATATACGAGATGAACGGCGGATCGGTCACGATAGTGGCGGTTATATTGTCGCTGGTGTTCGCTTTCGCGTTTGGCGCGCTGGGCGGCGCCGTTTACAGCTTCCTGACCGTCACCCTGAGGGCGAATCAGAACGTTACGGGACTATCACTCACCATATTCGGAGTGGGCTTTGGCAACTTCATAGGCGAGGCGTTCAGAGAGCAGGCCGGGGGATACGTCTCGGTAGGCGAGGTGACGAAGGCGGGCTTCGCCAACATGAATATACCGGCGCTTACGGATATTCCAGTCATAGGCAGGATGTTTTTTCACTACAATTTTCTCGTTTACCTCGCGGTGATTCTGGCGGTATTGATGTCTTATTTCTTTATGAGGACGAGAAAGGGCCTGAGCCTGCGAGCCGTGGGTGAAAGCCCCTCGACCGCCGACGCGGCGGGATTGAACGTCACAAAGTATAAATACGCCGCTACGATACTTGGAGGCGGGCTTTGCGGACTTGGCGGCATGTATGTGTCAATGGTCAATACCTCCGGAACCTGGAACGACGGATGCATCGGAGGACTTGGCTGGATTGCCGTGGCGCTCGTCATATTCGCAACATGGTCGCCGCTGCGGGCGATACTGGGTTCAATCGTATTCGGAGCTTTGTCGGTCATGCGCATGTACGTATCGATCCCCGGACTGAGCATGCAGATATACGCGATGCTTCCATATATTGCCACAATACTTGTTTTGATAATAACGAGCATACGCCAGATAAAGGAACACTCGCAACCCGCAAGCTGCGGCAATAATTACTTTCGCGAGGACAGGTAGCCCCTTCTTTTCGCCGTTACGACACATTATTAAGCCGCGCCCGTTCCATGGGCGCGGCTTTTTTTCACGGCAATGAAGATGCGCGCTTTTGGCGCGGGAGAGCGCAACCACGCCGATTCATACACGATCGAGCGGTACGAAATGACGCGAATCAAAAAAAGCTTGCCAAACGTAAAGTTTAATAGTATAATACGATGTGTAAATACATAATAGTTGTCCGGAAAAGCAAATAAAAGCATATGGAGGGAACGTAAACCATGAAGAAATTTCTTGCGCTGACACTGTCGATATTGATGCTCATGTCCTGCCAGGCGGCTTTCGCCGACATCTCCGAGGATATAGCGCTTGGCGAAGCCATGACCCACGAGGAGTTGCTCGAAAGGGCGCTGGCGGAGGAAGGTAATTTCATAGTATACGGAAATACGAGCCGCATAGCGACCGCGCTCGAGGACTTTACCGCCCTTTACGGCATAGCCGGAGAAGCGAACAACCTCAAGGACGCCGAGATATACATAAAGCTCGAGACGGAAATGAGCGGCAACGCCAAGGGCGCCGACATGGTTATGATACAGGACGGCGCTTCCCTTAAAAGCCAGGCGCTCGAGATGGGGTATCTCGTCAACTTCATTCCCGCGTCGGTGAAGGATTCGGTCAGCGCGGAAGACCAGAATCCGCTCATTCAGCAGTACATCAACAAGGTCTTCATCTGGAATAACCTCGGCGACGATGTACCCGCCATAACCAACGTGTGGCAATTGACCGAGCCTGAGATGAAGGGCGATATAATCTTTAAGAACCCGGAAAACGAGCAGGTCAACATGAACTTCCTCGTAATGCTCACAAGCGACGAGTGGTCGGGAAAACTCGCCGAAGCCTATAAGTCGCTTTACGGAACAGACATCGACATAACTGGATACGAGAACGCGGGATATAAGTGGATCGCGGAATTTTTAAGCAACTGCACCTTCGGCAATTCCGACACAACCATCGCCGAGGACATATCGCAGGAAACGGCGCAGGGAAAGATCGGACTATTCGTGCTTTCGAAGCTTCGCTCCTCGAGCGTCTATACCGAAAACCTCACTGTAGGCGAGTATAAAGCCGTCGAGGAAGGCGTAGCCATAGAGCCGTTCTCGGGCTTCATGTATCCCATGTACGCCATGGTAACCAGCAACGCGACACGCCCTTATACCGCGATGCTGTTTGTTGAGTACCTTATGACCGAGCCGGGCTTCGAGCCCTGGGGAAGCTCCATCGGCGCTTACTCGTCAAACACCCTGATACCCGCCAATGAAGGCGATTTGGGCATCGACGTATGGAAGGGAAGCCTCGTCATGGAAGACCCGGATCACATACTCGACAATTACGAGGACGTCTATTCCTTCGTCATCAAATACCTGCAATAAAATAGAATTCAATTTCTCCTGACGGGACGTCTACACCACGTCCCGTTATATTTTATTACCCCGCGCTACGGCGCGGGGCGTGAGGTGATACTATGCAGCAGGCAAGGGTTAATCGCGGAAAACGGGCTGTGGGCTATGTGAGGAGCTTTTTTTCAAAGCCTGCCAATGTGATACTTACTATATTTCTGGTGCTGCTTTGTTTTCTTACTCTATATCCGTTGCTGATTCTGGCGAGCGAGACATTTACCGTCCACGCGGGACGCGAGGTTCGAGCCGTGGGTTCTCAGGCGGGGAGCTTTTCAAGCTATCACTTTCAAAAACTGCTTTTTACGCTCGACGACGGAGGCCCTCAGGGTATTACTCTGTCCAATAGCTGGATACAGTTCTACGAGCCGCTTTTCAATACCCTCGCGGTGTCCGTGACTTCAAGCTTAATAGCCATATTGTTCGGAGGCATAGTGGCATGGCTCGTTACGCGCACAAACCTTAAGTATAAAAAATTCGTCTCTGCGGTGTTCGTATTTCCTTATATAATGCCGTCATGGACGCTCGCGCTTTTCTGGCAGACGTTTTTCAGGAATACCCTGGTCGGCACGGGAACATCGAACGGTATATTAGCCGCTATATTCGGAATATATATGCCCGAGTGGTTCGTATACGGGTATTTTCCCATATCCGTGGTTCTGGGACTTCACTACGCGCCGTTCGCCTACATACTGATAGGCGGAATACTCCGTAATATGGACGCCAATCTCGAAGAAGCGGCTACAATACTCAAGACTCCTCGTATGAAGATAATCACAAGGATAACGCTTCCCATAGTCCGCCCTGCCATGTTATCGACTCTCCTTCTGGTGTTTGCCAGCAGCATGAGCGCATACGCCGTACCGGTGTTTTTAGGTTCTCCCGTCAGGTATTATGTGCTTTCGACGAAGATGATGTCGCTTATGAATACCTATCCGGGACAGGGCTATATAATCGCGGCGGTGATGATACTGTTCGGCGTTGCCATATTGACGTTCAATCAAAGGGTGACGGGAAGCCGCAAGAGCTATACGACAGTCACCGGCAAGAGCGGGCAGATTTCCCTCATAGACCTCAAGAAGGCCAATCGTCCGGTGGCGATAATACTGCTCGTACTCCTCGTAATGGTCGCGGTTGTTCCGCTTTGCTCCTTCGCGCTCGAATCGGTCATAATCAAGGCGGGGGATTACAGCCTTGACAACATGACCCTCGAATTCTGGATAGGCCGGGATCTCGACTATCTAGACCAGGGAGACTCAAACGGCATACTATTGAGTTCCAAGGTATGGAGGGCGCTTGGATACAGCCTCCTTCTCGCAATAACATGCTCTCTCGTCGCGGGTACGTGCGGCGTGCTCGTGGGATACGGCATAGCCAGACGCCGCGGAAGCAAATTGTCGTCCGCGGTCAACAGCCTGTCTTTCTTCCCGTACCTTATGCCGTCTCTGGCGTTCGGCGCGATATACCTCGCGATGTCTACGCGCATACCGTTTTTGAGGGGCTTTACGCTTCTGGCGCTGATAGGCTCGGTTAAATACCTGCCGTTCGCCTCGCGCTCGGGAGTGGGCGCGATGCTTCAGCTTTCGGGCGAGATAGAGGAAGCGGCGGTCATAGTGGGAGTTCCGTGGTGGAAGCGAATGGTGAGGATACTTTTTCCGATACAGAAGTCGTCGTTCCTGTCGGGCTATCTGCTTCCAATGGTGAGCTGCATGCGCGAATTGTCGCTGTTTGTGCTGCTCGTGCCCACAAGCAACACCATATTGACGACGATGCTTATGCAGTACAGCGAAAAGGGATGGGCGCAGTTCGGAAACGCCATAAACCTCCTGATTATCGCGGTTGTTCTTATCATAAACCTGCTTGTGAACAAGCTGACCGGGGCGTCAATAGACAAAGGAATTGGAGGATAGCTATGCCCGAGATTATTTTAAACAACGTGACGAAGCGATTTGGCAAAACCGCAGCAGTCGATAAATTGAGCATGGTGATTGAGAATAACGCCTTTATAACGCTTCTTGGCCCTTCCGGGTGCGGCAAGACCACGACGCTTCGCATGATAGCAGGCCTTGAAACTCCTACGGAAGGCGAGATATGGATAGGCGGGCAAAAAGTGTTCTCGGCCGATGAAAACATAAACGTGCCGCCAAACAGGCGCGACGTGGGTTTCCTGTTTCAGAACTACGCGCTTTGGCCGCACATGACGGTCAGGCAGAACATATCATTTGGACTCGAAAACCTCAAATGGGACAAGGCGCGCATCAATGCCCGCGTCGACGAACTTACGCATATGCTCAAGATACGCGAGTACCTCGATCGCTACCCAAGCGAGTTGTCCGGAGGACAGCAGCAGCGCGTGGCCATAGCCAGAACTCTCGCCCCGGGGCCAAAGGTGCTTTTCATGGACGAACCGCTTTCCAATCTCGACGCCAAATTGAGAACCGAGATGAGGACGGAATTAAAGCGCCTTCACGTAGACACCGACTCGACTTTCGTCTACGTGACGCACGACCAGTTGGAGGCCATGACTCTGTCCTCGAAGGTATGCCTGATGGACAAGGGAGTGCTTCAGCAATACGCGCCGCCCCTTACGATGTACCTTCAGCCGGAGAACCTTTTCGTCGCCGACTTCATGGGAAGCCCCACTATGAACTTCGTATCGGGAAAGGTCGTATCGCGGGCGGAATGCGAGGCTCAGGTTGAAATGTTGGGAACTAAAGCCCGCTTCGTGTCCCGCGACGCGCTGAACGCCCTTCCCGAAAATGTGCTCGTCGGCATACGCCCCGAATTCATAACCTTAAACGAGCAAGGCAGTCTCCCCGGCGCGGTGTATTCGACATTGCCCTCCGGAATGGAGACGACCGTGCGCGTCGCGGTGAATGATACGATGGTGACAAGCGTCGTCTTCGGAGGCATAGATTACCCGGTCGACAGCCCTGTGACGCTGGGCTTCAAGGGCGACAAGATACTTCTTTTCGACCCGGATAGTGGAAAACGGGTCGCGATGGGAGAAATAAAGGAATTGTGATATCCGCGGTTTCAAAGGCAAAGTTTTCAAGACGCAATCCGGCGCCGATATGCCAGATATGGTTTTCTACGGCAATATCAAAACGCCGTAATCCGTCTTCGTATAACCGACTTTCGCCACGGATTCATGTTTCGCGATTCGTCAATAAGACCTTTCGATTAAGCCGCGCCGGAATCCCCAACGGGGAATCCGGCGCGCTTTCGGGTTAAGCGGTCTCTATCCTGCTGTCTGCAATGAGGCTCAGCTTTTCAACGGCCTCCTCACGCATTTTATATTTGAGTATCTTGCCCGCCGCGTTCATCGGGAAGCCGGTTACAAAATCGAAATAGCGCGGGCATTTGTGCTTGGCGATATGCGAGAGGCAGAATTGCTTGAGCTCCTCGACAGTTACGGTCATCCCTTCCTTTACGATTACACAGGCCATTATCTCCTCGCCGTACTGCTTGTCAGGGACGCCTATAACCTGAACGTCCTTGACGGCGGGATGGGTGTAGAGGAAGTCCTCGATCTCCTTGGGATAGA
>JAUNBY010000564.1 GCA_030526935.1 Clostridia bacterium | reverse complement strand
GTCAAATATTGACAAAGCGGCATTGCGTTATTCAAACGTAATAAATAATTTTCGCGAGCATGTTGACATATCGTTCGTCCGGTGTCATAATATCGTTATTGAGGCCGCTAGGGGAGCCGATTGGCTGAGACAGGGCGGCGACGGCGACGGGAGGGATTTCGTCGTCGGAGCCGGACTGACCCTTGGAACCTGACGTGGGTAATCCCACCGTAGGGAAGCGGATGTGGCGCAAGCCTCCGTTTCCCGCACATATATTTGTGCGGGTTTTTACGGCCTTATTACATTAAGGAGGCTATTGCCATGTGGGAATCTTTAGCGTCGTTTAATTTCAAGGATCTTATCAACATGCCGTGGTACGTGATTTGTACGCTGGTGCTGCTCGTGGCGCTGTTCGCCGGGATAATGATAGCGGGCGGCAAGAAGTGGACGGTCAGGCGGCTGGCGTACGCGGCGCTTTGCCTGGCGATATCGTTTGTTCTGAGCTGCATCAGGCTTTACAGGATGCCGTCGGGTGGATCCGTCGTTTTGTGCTCCATATTGCCGCTGGTGGCGTTTAGTTTCTACTGCGGCGTCTGGCAGGGATTGGTGCTCGGAGTGGCTTACGGCCTGTTGCAAATGTTGCAGGGCGCGTGGATTATACACCCCGTACAGGGCTTTATGGACTACATAGCCGCTTACGCGATCCTGGCTATGGGCGGCCTCGCGGTCAAACTGCCGGTAAACGAGCGGCTTAAGCTCCCCGTCGGGCTTATAATCGCGGGAATACTGCGCTGGGCGGTTCACGTCGTATCGGGCATGATGTTCTTTTCGGCGGACGCGCTCGAAGCGGGTCAGGCGCCTTTTGTCTATTCCGCGGTATATAATCTGTTCCTTTTCCCGGAGGCCATATTGTCGGCGGTCATAGCCTTCATACCGGGAGTTAAAAGCGCGCTTGAGCGCACATTGGGAAACGCAAGGGAGATGTAAATGAAGATAGACCCCGCCTGCCCCATAGATCTGATCGACTATGAGATACTTACGGACGATCGAGGAAACGCGAGGGCGTATATAAGGCTTCGCAATACGACGAAGCGCGCCTTGGACCGCCTGAGCGCGACGGTCGTCTGGTACGACGGGGCGGGGGAGACGTTCGCGACGAGTCTCGAAGCATATGACCTTGAGGCCGCCCCCGGACGGAGGTTTACTATTACCGCCTCGACCGACAGGCCGAGGTTTGCCGTCTCCCTCGACGTGCTGTTCTCGCTGATAGCTTTCGATGGCGGCGAGAGGGTATGGAAGGGCGACAGGGACAGGCTTAGGGACACCCCGCCTCAGCCGAAGGCTACGGGGGAGGAACTTAAGAGACTGGCTTTGCGCGCGGGAGAGGACGCCGTCGCATTTCCCGTCAAGACGGATGATATATGGATGTGCGTGTGCGCGAAGGCGAACGCCTTCAGAAAAAGCAGATGCTCCCGCTGCGGAAGGCTGCGCGACGAAGTATTCGACAGCTTTACGAAAGATGTCGTTATGTCGGGGCCAAAGCCCGAAGATAAGCCCCTTAACGTGACGCTTCCGATTGACGACACACATTACGCGAAACGCGACTGGCGCGACGATATGATTCGCGAGAGGAAGTTTCTCATAAGGCGCACGATAACGATGCTGGCGCTTATTATACTGATCGCGTTGGCGGCGTTATTATGGAGGCGAG
>JAUNBY010000563.1 GCA_030526935.1 Clostridia bacterium | reverse complement strand
CGGGCCAACGATACGGTTGATTGGCAGTCGCGTGGAATCGCGCGGGCGTAAGGCTGTGATATCATCGGCGCTGGCGCAAGACGCGTTTTGCGAGACGAAAGAACGCCTTGTTCAGGCTCTGATCAGCGCCTCGAAAACACTCGTTGGAAATGTGGACGCGGTTGTATTGGCGCAAAGTTCGATGGCGGTGGCGGCGGAAGACCTCCAAAAGGCGCTGGGTATTCCCGTGCTTTCCAGCGTCAGTTTTGGAGTGGACGCGGTTTGCCGGGCGGCGAAGCGCCTTGAGACGATAAAAGGAAGTGAAACCCTGATATGAAATGCGTATACGCTCAGGAGATCAGAAAGATAAGCATTCTGGAAATCGATAAGCCCGACGTCACAGCGACGCAGGTGCTGATTCGCGTGTCCTTCGCGGGGGTCTGCGGCTCCGACCTGCACGCCTATCGGGGCGTTCACGCGTTTAGAAAGCCGCCGGTAATGCTGGGACACGAACTGTCCGGCGTGATAGAAAAAGTCGGTTCCGGCGTTACTCGATTTAAACCGGGCGATGCGGTTACGGTTATGCCGCAAACAGGTTGCGGAACGTGCCGCTCTTGCCTGTCGGGAAAGGTCAATCTCTGCCGGGACAAGACATTACCGGGCACGCCCGGCTGGCAAGGAGCGTTTGCAGAGTATTTCATCGCGCCGGAATCGGTAGTATGCGCGCTTGGCGAGGTTTCGCTGAAGTTGGGCGCGCTTTGTGAACCGTTGGCCGTGGCATCCCATGTATTGAGTCGCTTCCCGCGGGAACACGGGAGTGATCTGGCCATACTTGGAGCGGGTGCGATTGGGCTTATGATGGTGATTCTCGCCCCATATCACGGCTTTTCAAACGTTACGGTGACAGACGTGGTGGATTCGAATTTACGCATGGCAAAGACTCTTGGCGCTAAAAGAGCGGTCAACGCGGCCGGGGAGGATCCCGTGCGCGAGATTAAAGCTTATTATGGCGCGACGGGCGTCGAAAATCTTGTCATTGCAGCGTCGGCAAAGAATATCCTGGCGCAGGCGCTCGAATCCGTCAGTTGCGGGGGCAACATTGTATACATGGCGATGATAACCGGCGAGATGACGCTTAATACGTATCCCATAGTCTTCAAGGAGGTCAATATTAAAGGTTCACTAAATTATACGATGCGAGACTTCGACGATGCTCTCGCGCATCTTTTGCGCGAACCGGAAAAATTCGAAAAGCTGATTACTCATGTCATGCCCATGTCCGAAGCGGCGAAGGCCTTTGAAAGACTGGACACCCACAGCGAAGACGCCGTAAAGATATTGCTGGAAAACAGGTTTTGATCCGCGCCGCGGATTAAAAATATAATAGGAGGGACTATTCCATGAAAAAGTTGTTCGCCATCATACTGTGCCTGACTCTGTGCGTCGCTACCGGCGCGTCCTTCGCGGCCACCTACGAGTGCTTCGCGGCACTGCATACCAGCGCCGACGGCATCGAGGCAAAGACCGTGGAGAAATTTGCCGAACTGGTCGCCGAGAGAACCGGCGGCGAAATCGAGGTTATGGTATTTGCCGGCGGCTCGCTTGGCACCGAACAGGAGAACCTTACCCAGATATCCACCAACGAGATACAGTTTTGCGTATTTGGCGACGTATTTACAGCCCAGGTGCTGCAAGAGAACAACGCCACCGCCATTCCCA
>JAUNBY010000562.1 GCA_030526935.1 Clostridia bacterium | reverse complement strand
CTTTTACTATATTGTCGAAAGCATTACGAAACGCCTTTGCTATACGAACAGACGAACGAAGAAAACAAGGGAGGCACTACCATGTCAAAAAAGATCATCTGCAACAAATGCGGCGCCGCGTTTATGTTTACGGACAACGATCAGCGGTTTTACAGGCAAATGGGATTTGTAGATCCCAAACGATGCCCGCAATGCCGGAAGTATCATTTTAACCCATATGAATTCATGAATATGTCTGTCCCGGCGAAGCGCCGTCACACGAGAGTGGGCTACGCGCCTTACATCATCGGGGGTCTGAGAGGATAGGAGGGATACCATGAAAGCCAGGCGAATCATGTGTCAGGATTGCGGGCGCGTCTTTGAAATCACAAAGGCGGCCGTAAAAGCCTGTAAGTCAAATAACAGGAAGGTTCCAAGCCATTGCCCGGAATGCAGAGCGATACGCTGGACGGAAAACCGGCTTTACATGAGGCGCGTCTCAAAATGGGCGAAAAAAAGCGGGAGGGAACGTTTATGAGCAATTACCTGGCGGAACTGTTCCGTTCGGTCATCGAGGAGATGGAGCAGGAGGCGGAAAACCGCATATATGCGCTTAGCGATGAAACGCTTAATAAACTCGCGACGATTCGCAACTGCATAAGCGACGACGAGATAGAAATAAGCTATTCGTTCTGCCGGGGTTCCAACAACCTTGAAATCGCGCTGAAAGATTACGTATTCGACTCGCATACCATGGATCTCGTCAAAGCTTTTTCAGTTGTTGATATCGTCGATATCTACGCCATGTCGGACGGGATAGTAAAAATAAACCTGACGATACGAAACGCGTGTGACTGGGATTGACAGAGTATTCGCGCGCCGGCAAATCTACGGGCGCTTATTACATAAAGCCGGCCATACTTCGCGTTAAAAACGGCCCGGGGGAATTATTCCCGAAGCCGCCCGTTTATGCGCTATCGCGACTTTTTATTAAGCCGCTCGCCAACCGCCCCGCCCGGGTGTATTACCGCAAACCGTTCGTTCTGAAAGCCCGTAAGCTCCATGACGGCGGCCTGCATGGCGTCAAAGATGGCGTTCAGAACGGTATTGCTCGTGGTTCCCTGGCTGTTGTATTTATCCGTCTCGCGCGTGACGGCCATTTTGATTACAATGTCCGCGCCCTTTGCCAAAGGCGATTCCAGATTTTCGGTCACGGCGATTATCACCGCTCCCTTTTTGCGGCATATATCCATTATGGGCAACAACTCGGCGGTCTTGCCCCCGCGCGACGCGAGAAGCATGACGTCGGAAGGCTGTATAAATCCGCTCGCGCCGTGAACGGCTTCCGCCGGAGATATAAACCGCGCCGGGCGCTCTATGCAGCACATCAAATGCGCGAAATGGCGGCAGGCTATGCCGCTGTGCCCGCAACCGCTCGCCGCGATGCGTTCAGCCGTCGCGAGCGCGGAAACCGCCCTCGAAAACTCATCCCCGTCTATGGCCTCCCAAACCCTGCCAAGCGCGTCCGCCTCGATATCCAGCGCTTCCCGGGCTATTTTGATGGCCTTTTCAAACATACAGACTCTCCTCTCGATATGCGCGTTTTTATAAGTATAACCCGTTTGCCCGCTAAAAGCAAGCGCAATAGTATACATGTCACGCTGTTCACCCTTGTTTTACGAGACTATAGACGCCTTGCGATATTTCCGGGACGACATCACCC
>JAUNBY010000095.1:1887-9677 GCA_030526935.1 Clostridia bacterium | reverse complement strand
ATCTCGCCGTTTGCGTTCGCAAGTTGCTGCTCCACGGAGTCTATCAGGGCAAGAAGCTCTGTTGAACTGGCTTCGGACTGTTCGCGCGCCAGTGCTATTTCCGCTTCCTTATCCGTCAAATCCCCTTCAAGTTGCGCGACGCGGGCGTTGGCTTGTTCAAGCTCGGCCGACGACGCCTCAATGTCGCTTGTGAGTTGCGCCGCCGTTGCCTGTTCGGCCTCGAGCGCTTCCTGAACTTCGGCGTAATTCGCCTGAACCTGAACCAGATCGGTCTGCACTCTCGCAAGTTCAGTGCGAACCGAGTTGAGATTGCCGCCAAAAACACACGCGACTACGACGGCGGCCAGCAACGCTACTACCAGTAGCACAACAACGGACTTCTTCATTTGGTTCCCTCCTCAAGTATACTATGGCAAATGATATGCTCCAAACCGGTTAAACTTCAATCGTTCGACGAAGAAAACTTGCTTTTTTATCCATAAAACCGACTCCTGGCGAATAATATTGAGTACTGTGGGGATATTAAAGTCAGTACATTGAAGGAGTGGTTTTTTTGTTGGACAGAATATCTTTAATACTCGTAATCATCGGCGCCATCAACTGGCTTTTGGTTGGACTATTCGGCTTTGACCTCGTAGCCTACATCTGTGGAGGCGAGGCGAGCGTCGTAAGCCGCATAATCTACACGATCGTAGGTATAGCCGGCCTTTGGAGCATATCGTTGCTTTTCCGCGAACGTTCCGAGGAACGCTGAAAGCTGGTCAAACCCGCTGGCTGCGGGAAGGTGGCGCATCCCCTTCCCGCAATCCTTTATTTTTGCTCATCGCCATTTTTCCATCCTTTTCTGTAGACTATTTGATCGCATATGGCCATTATCGCAAGACCCGCCGCGACGCTCACAGCAATAGGCCAAATCTCTAACGCCGCGCCTGTGACGAAGCCAAAAAGATCCCTGAAGAATATAAAGCACAGCGCGAAGGCAGCGCAGGACGAGGCGACCATCGCGAGCCTCAAGGCGTTGAACGGCAAACACACCCTTATGAGCGCGACAAGCCCCAATGCGGATGTACACATCAGCGCCATGCTGCTTACGACCTCATGCGTGTACGAAAGCTTCAATCCTATGAAGTTGATCGCGAATATGCCGAAGGTTATCGCGAGTCCCCCCGGAAGGGCCTTCGACAAAACCGTCTTCATAAAATCTCCCGTTATGCGCTTCGAATTGGGCTGAAGCGCCAGAACAAACGACGGATAGCCTATGAACAGCGTACTGAAAAGCGTAAGCTGTATGGGTTCAAACGGGTACGAACTCGCGCTTATGAGCGTGAATATCGCCAGTGCCATCGAGAATATAGTCTTCGTAAGGAAGAGCGAGGCGGCGTTTTGCACGTTGTTTGTGACGCGGCGTCCCTCGAAGACGACAAATGGCATATTCTGAAAATTATCGTCCATAAGGGTCACGTTGGCTACCTGCCTGGCCGCGTCGCTTCCTGACGCCATGGCTATTGAGCAGTCCGACTCCTTTAAAGCCAACACGTCGTTTACTCCGTCGCCGGTCATTCCCACTACGCGTCCATGCTTTTTCAACGCTGTGACCAGAAGCTTTTTCTGCTGCGGAGTGACGCGGCTGAATACGGTATATTTCACGACGGCGTCGTCTATGTCGGAGTCTGAGAGCGTAGACATATCGACGTATTTTTCCGCGTTTCGAACGCCCGCTCTCGCGGCAACCGCCGACACGGTGATCGGATTGTCGCCTGAGATTATCTTTATCTCGACACCCTGCCCCGCGAAATAGTCGAGGGTGTCCTTGGCCTGCGGACGTATCTCGTCGGTCATGAGGACTATGCCGATGGCGTTCATGTCCTCTGGATTGACGTTATCCGGCGTATGCGATGAATTGAGGCTTGATATGGCAATGACCCTCTTGCCCTGTCCTGCGTAGCTTTCGACGAGCGAAGCGTATTTTCGAGGCAGGAGTCTTTCGGGCGCCCCGGCGAATATGGCTGTGCCGTCCTCCAGGGAAACCATCGACCATTTACGCTCTGAAGCGAAGGGAGTGAAGCCCTTAATAACGCCTGAAAAGGCGTCGCCATACGCCTGCCTGAGCGCCTTTGACGTCGCGTTGTCGGCCTTTGTAGCCCGGACTATGGCGCGAATAGAGTCCATAAGCGCTTCGCGGCTTCCCTCTATGGGGATTATATCTTCTACGGCGATATTGCCCGTGGTTATTGTTCCGGTCTTGTCAAGGCACAATACGTCCACTCTCGCCAGCGACTCTATGGCGTACAACTGGCTTATGAGCACATTTTTCTTTGAAAGGTTAAACGCCCCCGCCGCTAAGGCGACGCTCGTAAGGAGCACAAGCCCCTGCGGTATCATGCCTATCATGGCGGCGGCTGAACCGGTTATGGAGTTTTCAAGCGACGCTCCCGACATAAACTGCCGAAAAAACAGCGCTATACCCATAGGCACTATGATTATTCCTATGCCCTTAACTATGCGGTTGAGCGCCGTCATAATTTCGGATGTCGGCTTTTTATAGATGCGCGCTTGCGCGCCGAGCTTGGAAGCGTAACTTTCGTCGCCGACGTGAACGGCTCTCGCGCGGCATGTTCCGCTCACGACGAAGCTTCCGGATTTCAGCTCATCGCCCGCCTTCTTCACGACGGGATCGCTTTCGCCGGTCAACAGAGATTCGTTCGCTTCTATTTCGCCGGTGAGAAGTTCGCAATCGGCGCATATCTGCATTCCGGGAAGGAAGTCGAGCACGTCGTCGAGCGCCACCTCGTCGGTGGGCATGGTCGTCACCGCACCGTCGCGAACCACTCTGGCCGTCGGTTGGGCGATGAGGCTCAGCTTCTCTAGGGCTTTTTTCGATCGCGACTCCTGATAAACGCCTATAAGCGTATTGAGTATTATAACGCCCATGAACATTATGTTGCGGTAGGATTTCACCGCTATGAGCGCCACGGCTAAAAGTACGTTAATCAGGTTGAACAGCGTAAACAGATTATCTCTTAATATCTGCCACGTAGTCCTGGTAGGGGTGAGGGTCACCTTGTTGACAAGTCCCGAAGCCATTCTCGAAGCCGCCTGTTCAGCGGTCAGTCCGATTTGCGGGTCCGCCCGAAATCTCTGAGGCGTCGAAGCTTTGTATCCCCGTCTGATTCTCTCCATACAGCGTCTGTTACTCCTGAGTAATTCATCAAAGTGCGCGGCGGCGTTCTCTAGCTGCGCGCGATGGACGCCGGGCCGTCGCCCATTAGCTCTTTTTGCTCGTTCCAGACCTGTTTTATCCTTTTAAACACGTCGTCGGATATGCCGGACGGTCTGTCGGCGATTATCTCCCCGCATGCCAGCACCCTGTAGACATAGCTGTCACTTCCCGTCGTCCTGTGTACGTACGTCGGAACGTATTTCGCGGAAACAACCTCTACCGCGCCGGTTTGTTCGTTATCGCCTATGGTAAACTCGAATATTATGCCTGAATCGCGATAGCGGGCGCGCTGGTCGGAAAGAAAGTTTCCTAGGCCGTAAGCCACAAGTCCGCGCCTTTCGTTTCCGTCGCTGTCGGTCGCCGTGACCCATCGACAGGGAAGAACGACGTGCTGGTGCCCTCCGACTATGACGTCCGCTCCCGCCGCGACGAGAGTTGTCGCGAGGTTCTTTATCTGGTTGGTGATAGAGCGCGTATATTCCTCTCCCCAGTGCATGTAGACCACGACGAATTCCGCTCCCGCCGATTTAAGCGCCTGAATATCCTTGTTGGCGTCCGAATTGGACGTCATGCGCAGGCCGTATTGCGTAGCGGCGGGATCTGATTTCTTGGCCATGCCGTTGGTGGTGGTTGTATAATTGACGAAGCCCACGTTTATGCCGTTTATATTGACGACTTTGGGAGTATCGTAGTCCTGCTGGGACGCGTAGGCTCCCACGTGATCAAGCTCCGCCCTTTCTACGTTTTTAATGGTTCCGACAAGGCCGTCGAAATAGGTGTCCAGCGCGTGATTGTTGGCTAGAGTGAGCATGTCCACCCCCGCGTCTTTGAGGGCCAGAAGCAGTTGGGGAGGAGTGTTAAACTGGGGATACCCCCTGTAGGAAGCGAATTTCTTGCCGCCGAGCGGGCCGTCCACGTTTATTACGGTATAGTCGGCATTTGCCATAGAGTCTTTGATTTGCGAGAATATCGGCGTAAAGTCGTAGGACTTGGATTTACTGTCATATACCGATTTGAGTATAGGCACATGCCCCACTATATCGCCAATAGAGCGGATGACCGCGCTGCGCCCTCCTACGGCAACCGTTTGCTGTCCGGCGGACAGGTCGCCCTCAAGGTCAACCTCCTCGTCGGCGACATTTTCAAGCGCGTCCTCCCCGGTATCGCCTTCGTCCTCAGAGAGCGTTTCATCATCGTCGCTGCCCGCGTCGGCGGGTATATCGCTCTGCTCGACGGGCGAGTCGGCGTAATTGTCGGTTAAGCCTCCGTCAAGCGCGGACGCATCGTCTACCAGCGTCATATCCTCGACAGAAGGCGCATCCGACGGCGTTTGAACGTCCGGCACGGCGGTCAATCCGCGTATGAGCAGCGCGACGGACAGTATAATGACCGCCAGAACCATTATAGATATTATAAGGCGCGATTTCGCGGGCAGGCGAAACCAGCCCGACCGGCTTCGCCTCGACGAACGGCGCATATATATCAACTCCTTTTCATTAGTGATACCCGTCGGCCTCAAGACTACATAGCCCGAGGTTTTATCCACACTGCGTCCGGCACTTGCGGGCGCGATCTACATCCATTAAACAGTATAACATATTATTGAAATAATATCAAGCATCCCGTTTCTCGTCTATTGAATTCTATAGAGTAGTCTATTGAAGTGCTATTGAAGGGAAGCGGTAAGGCCGCGCGCAAAAATTAAAGGGGGGGAACGATGTAGCCCGCTTTGTAAACCAGGCCGCGCGGTTAGCCCGGGAGCGCAACGCGTTCCTCTGCACAGTGGTATGTATACAAATGGGGAGAGCAACGCACTCCCCCCCATTTGCTATAGCGCTCCCCGTCCTGCTACTTCGCCACTTTCACCGTCAGTTCAATAACGGTGGGAGTTGTATTGCCGTCGGTGTATATCCTCAACTTCATCATGCCGCCCCTTTTGCGAACCGCGTTATCGCGGAACGATATTTCCGCCACTCCGTCTCCGAGATAGGTGACGGCGAACTTTTCGTTCGGGGTTTGCACGTCGTCTATCGTTCCCCCATAGTTGATATTTACCGTCGCGGTCGAATACCTGTCGTTGGCGAACAGGCGGACGGTTTTTACGGACAGCGTCGGCTTGGGAACCGTCCTTGTTACGCTGACTTTTACCGTCACCGGGCGCGACCAGCCATCTATCACGGCTTCGACGGTCAGTTCCTTATTCTTCCTGAACGTCCCGGTCAGCGTCGCGACGCCCGTACTTTCGTCGAGCGTAAGCCAGTTGAGCGATTTCTTGACGGTGTAGCTCAAAACCTCCGCTCCGGTAAACCTCATCGTCCCAATATCGCCTTCCAGCAATATAATTCCCTTGACGTTGGGCAGCTTCTTATCGGGGATGAGCGTCAACTTCTTCGTCGCGATGACCTTGCCGTTGGACAGCGTTATGTCAATCGCGCTGGATCGCTTTTTCGCTCCGGCGTTGGCCTTTATCGCGTAGTTGCGATCGTCAATTATCTCTATGGTATATTCGGCGGCGGCTTTGTCGTTGGCAAAGCTGACGGCGACTACGCTGCCTATGGCTTCCGTCCGTTTGGCGGGCGTGGTCAGCGATATACCTATGCGCGCGCCGTTTTCGCTGTATATGGGTATGTTCAGTTCCTTTACTTCCAGCACCGCCTCGACTACCGCGTCGAGCGATTCTATGACTTCCACGCGGCAGACGGCGTATTTTTTGCCCATCCTCGCAACTACCATGGCGTCTCCGGGGGATACGGCGGTCGCTACGCCATGCTCGTCTACGGCGACGCTTGCGCTCGAAGACGTCCACATCGCTCCGGATACGGATCCGGCGAGGTTCGCGGTTGTGCCGACCTCCAGCAATATATATTGCGCGCTCAGCATTGAAATATTCTCCGCGTGGTCGTAATCGTCGGGGACTATCAGGTATTCCCCGCCCTTGCTTATCGGTATTGACACCAATCCCGTTTCATCAGCCGGATAGCAGCCCGCGTATTTCAATACGCCGTCCTCATAGGCGTAGACATTGGCCAATGTCAGCGCGTATTCCTCGCCGAGCGACACTCCTATAGTCGCCAGAAGCCCAAGTTCATCTTTTTGCTCCGTCGATAGCTGTATGCTGTACCGTCCCGCGGTCAGTTGCTCTACTGTGGCGGCGGGTATGGTTCTCCCGCCAAGGCTGGTGGCGATGTTCAGCCCGTAAGCCCTTTCTATATCCGCCGGTTTTATCGTCCACGCTATGGTTTCATCGACGCGAAGCACCAGCGTCACTCCGCTGTTCACCAGGGCGTTCAGAATTGGCGCGGAGATATTTGTCTCGCCGTTCAGGTTTATCTCGATAATATCGCCCTGGGATAATTCGCTCATCTGTTCCATTACCTCGTCCCAGTCCACGAGTATGACTTCGACTTCCACGCGCCGGGAAGCGAACGCATTCGCGCTCGCTCGGTAGCGCACGTAATAGATTCCCGCATCGAGTCCGGTCACGTCGCCCTCGCACGGCGTCCACGCGTTCGCGGAGGAGCGGCGGTATTCCATTGCGGCGCTCGCGCCATTTATGCTGTTCACGCCTCCCGTCACGCCCTCGGGAGCCTCGGGGCGGGCGGGGATGGGAAGGGCGGTTCTTATGCCCGGCATGTCGTTGCGCTCACAGTAAAGAGCCGAGCCTATGTATTCGGTCAGGGAAGTTCCGCTTATTACGGCATAGACGGAGGCCTCCCCGGTATAGAGCGTATAGTGCGCGTCGTTATAGACTATGGTCTCATTTGCGAAGTCTATTTTCTCGTTCAGAGGGTCTATGACCGTTATCACGGCGGTTTCGGAGGCGAAATCCTTTTCGGTCGCCTTGAGCCTTACGCAATATACGCCCGCTTCCGCGTTCTCTACGCTTTCGGCGGGGCAGTCCGTCCAATCCACTGACGGCGCGGGCTTATACTGCATGGTTGCGTCCACGCCTGTTATCTCGTTCACGCCGCCCGTTACGCCCGTTGGAGCATCGGGGCGGGCGGGGACGGAAATGGGGGTTCTCTGACCCGGAATGTCGTTACGCTCAAAGTAGAGGTCTTTGCCCGTATATTGCGCTATGGACTCGCCGCTGGCGATTGCCTCGCCGGAGGTTTCTTCCGTAAATATCGTATAGTGCGCGTCGTTATAGGCTATATTTTCTTCCATTGTGTCGATATTCGCGTTCAGCGGGTCTATGACCATTATCTCGGCGGTTTCGGAGGCGAAGTCCTTTTCGGTCGCCTTGAGCCTTACGTGATATACGCCCGCTTCCGCGTTTTCTACGCTTTCGGCGGGGCAGTCCGTCCAATCCCCTGACGGCGCGAGCTTATACTGCATGGTCTCGTTCACGCCCGTTATCTCGTTAACGCCTCCCGCTATGCCCTTTGGGGCGTCGGGGCGGGCGGGGACGGAAATGGGGGTTCTCTGGCTCGGAATGTCGTTGCGCTCGTAATAAAGCGTCGACCCGATATAATTGGTCAGATTATCGCCGCTATCAATAATGTCCCCGGCGATTTCTTCCGTATAGAGCGTATAGTGCGCGTCGTTATAGGCGATGGTTTCCCCGGCG
>JAUNBY010000095.1:0-1787 GCA_030526935.1 Clostridia bacterium | reverse complement strand
GCGGTTCTGTAAAGCTCGTCGTTTCTTACGTAGTATATAGTCCCACCGATATGGTCGGTTATGGAACCGGCACTTACTATTGATACGACGCCGATCTGTGAGGTATAAAACGTATAGTCTCGAGCGTTGTAGGTTATGGTTTCGGCCATATAGTCCACGCTCGCGCTCAGGGGATCTACCACAAGTATCCGGGCGGTTTCCGAGGCGAATTTAGCGGCGGTTGCCTTATACCTCACGAGATACTCCCCGGCTGCGGCGGATACGGGCGCGCTTTTGCAATCCGTCCATTCGGTTGCCGAGGCGAGCTTATACTGCATGGTCTCGTTCACGCCCGTTATCTCGTTAACGCCGCCCGCTATGCCCGTTGGGGCGTCGGGACGCGGGGGTATAGCCAGGCGGTAACGCGCGGTTCCCTGGCGAATAGTATAATATACATACGAGCCTGTGTAATTCGATATGGAACCTTTTTTCTCATCGATCACTTCGTTGCTGGTTTCTGACGGGTATACGCTGTATATTGTATCTTCGTAAGAAATGCTTTCATCGATAAAATTTATATCCAGGTTTACGACGGTAACCTTCGTACTTTCCGAAGCAAACTCCTTTTTGGTTTCGTTCGCTTTGTAGCGCACATCATAGCTTCCTGCAGCCAGTTCGGTTATAGTATTCTCCGGACATGAAGTCCATCCAATTGAGGTGTCGAGCTTGTACTCCATGGTGGAATCTACGCCCGTTATGATGTTCATATGGCCTTCTATACCCGACGGCGGTTCCGGGCGCGGTGGTATGCGCACTTCCTGCCAGTAGTCGGACATTTCAGGCGATGAAACGTCGTTGAGGCGTATGTACGCCGTATCGTCGGTATATTCGGATAAAGTAGTATCGCTTTTAATAACGCAATCAGCGTTGATTTCACGTTTGCTGTACATTATGTAATCCTTGTCATATACAAACGTTTCCTTTGCATAGTCTATCGGATCGGGTATGCGCACGATTTCCGTCGCATCTGACGTCAGCGAAAAATTATTTCCATTATATTTGCTCGTGATTACGGCGACGATTCTATGTCCAATGTCGGAAGGTTGCAAGGTGTACTCGTTCGAATCCGTGCTCTTGGCGATAAATAATTGCGCGGCTTTTGTCGCGTCGCCGGTAAGATCATCCAACCCGTCGTCCCAGTACCAGTAATAGATTACGTCGCTTAAAACTGACGCATTAAAATTAGCCGTAAGCGTCATGCCGACTTCCGGGGTTCCGGCTATTGTTAACGCGGGGGCTAGATGGTCGTCTATGGTTAGCATATAGGCGGCGTTATTATAGATATTTGTCTTTATATTGGGATGATTATTCACGTATAAGTGATCGCCACCCGCGGCGGTATGGGTCACGGCTCCCTCCGGCAGCCATATGTACAGCTTGCCTTTGTCGGTATTGACGCTATCAGTCTTCATGTCCCTCGTGCGGTAGGGATAAGGTTTTGCACTATCACCCTCGCCTGTCGTTATACCAAGGCCAGAGACAGACAGATTTGGCGTGCCTGACGTCGCATCGGAGCTTTCCTTTAATATCAGCGTGGTCAGGTAGACCTTTGTTTTGCCGTCGGCGTTTGTGGGGGAATCGATGGCGCGGCTTCCATCATTTCCGGAGGCGTTTACCGAACCGCCGGTAATTTTGATGCTGGAGCTCGATCCGCTTCTTCCGCCCCCTATGCCCGCGCCTTGACCCGCACTTGACGCCGTCACCATGCCGCCTGTTATGGTGATATTTTCTGTGCCTGCATAATTGCC
>JAUNBY010000094.1 GCA_030526935.1 Clostridia bacterium | reverse complement strand
CGCCAGCCTGTAATCAGCGGGTTTGCGGCCGAGTGTTGGTTTGGCCGTTCCCCATACGCCGCCCCTACGCAAACCTTGCTTGAAATTTGCGGGTCGCGCGACAACGAACCCGTAGGGGCGCGCATTGCGCGCCCGCCAGCCTGTACATAGCGGGTTTGCGGCCGAGTGTTGGTTTGGCCGTTCCCCATGCGCCGCCCGCTGTCGGCCGCAAACCGCGCGGTAGGCATACGGGCGGGAGCGCAATGCGCTCCCCCTGCAAATTGTTGCGTATACCGTATCAAAGTAAAATCCGCATTGCGTCCCAGCCACGATTGTCAGGTTGAAGCTATTGCCTGCAAGGCACGTTTCGCGGTAAGCGTCAAATCATTCCACTTTTTTTGACAGATTGCGCGCGGGTATCTGCTGGGTTATGCAATGTATATTTCCGCCTCCAAGCAGTATATCCCTTGCCTGAACAGGGATTACCTCTCTTTCGGGGAAAAGCCCCGCCAGTATTTCGAGCGCCTTTAAATCGTTCGCGTCGCCGAACTGCGGAACCACCACCGCGCGATTGGCGATGTAGAAATTGACGTAGCTCGCGGCAAGCCGCTCTCCAGCCTCGCGTGGAGGCTCTCCGGGGGCGAATACCATGCCCGCTATTTCGTCCGCCTCGACGGTCACGGGCTTTTGGGGCACGGGCAGGAGCGTAACGCGCAGCCTTCTCCCCTTCGCGTCGGCGGTGTTCTTCAGGACTTCCAGGCACGCTTCGCTGTACGCCCTTTGCGGATCCTTCTCGTCCTCAGCCCACGCGAGGACGACCTCGCCCGGTCGGACGAAGGCGCATATATTGTCCACATGCTCGTTGGTCTCGTCCCCATATATGCCGTGGGGGAGCCATATGACGCGCTCGACGCCCAAATAATCCTTAAGCTTCGACTCTATCTGTTCGCGGCTCATATCGGGATTGCGTCCGGGACTTAAAAGGCACGCCTCGACGACTATCGCCGTTCCCTCGCCGTCGGTATGAATGGCGCCTCCCTCCATGACGAACGGATGCGCGTCGTAGCGCTCTATGCCCATTATTTCCAGAAAGCGGCCGGCCAGCGCGTCGTCGTTTTCGTAATCCTGATAAAGCCCGTCCCATTCGCCTCCCCAGGCGTTGAAGCGCCAGTCCACGCCCCTGATGCCGCCCTTGCCGTCTATAACGAACGTCGGGGTCACGTCACGCGCCCACGCGTCGTCGCTCTCCACGACGCGTATTTTTACCTCCGGAGGCAGTGCTTCCCGGGCGCTTTTTTCGTCACACGCCCGCGCGAGCATATAAACCGTTTCGCTTTTCGCTATGGCCTTCGCCACCCGCGTAAAGGCTCTTCTCGCGGGCGCGGCGTTCCACGGCCAGGACCCGGGTCGCCAGGGCCAGATCATCACGCAGCCCTCGTGAGGCTCAAATTCTCCGGGCATGTAAAACCCGTCCCGCGCGGGAGTTGTCAGTCTCATCATGACAGCCGTCCTTTAAAATCTTCGTAACCGAATTTCTTTATTACGCGCGCATTCCCGTCGGCGTCCAATATGGCGATTGATGGGAGCGGCACGCCGTTGAAGGTGTTGTTCTTCACCATGGTATATATAGCCATGTCCTCGAAGTACAGCCTGTCTGACGGAACCATCTCCCGGTCGAAGGAGTAGTCGCCTGTGACGTCCCCCGCCAGACACGTATAGGACGAAAGCCTGTAAGTATATGGCTTTTCGCCGGGCAGCCCCGAATCCATGAGCGGCGGGCGGTAGGGCATTTCTATGACGTCGGGCATGTGGCAGGCGGCGGAGGCGTCGAGTATGAGCGTCTTTACGCCGCCGCTTTCGACGATGTCCAGAACCTGCGTTACGAGATACCCCGCGTTCAGCGCCACGGCTTCGCCGGGTTCCAGATATACCTCCACGCCGTATTCGCCTTTGACGCGCGTTATAAGCCGTTCGAGCAGGGATATGTCGTAACCGGGGCGCGTGATGTGGTGCCCGCCGCCCATGTTGAGCCACTTTACGCGATGAAGCCAGCGCCCGAATTTTTCCTCGACCGCGTTGAGCGTCGCCTCCAGCGCGTCGGCGTTTTGCTCGCACAGCGTGTGAAAGTGAATGCCCTCGACATATTCGAGCATATCGCCCCTGAAATCGTCCGCCGTGACCCCCAACCGGCTTCCGGGGGCGCAGGGGTCGTATATGGCGTGCTGCTGAGTAGAGCATTCGGGATTTACGCGTATGCCCGCGCTCGCTCCGGCGAGCCTTTTGCGGTACTTTTCAAGCTGACTGAAAGAATTGAATACTATATGGTCGCATATGGAGGCTATCTCGTCGAAATCCGCGTCTTTGTAGGCGGGCGAAAATATATGCGTCTCGCCGCCCATCTCGGTTTTACCCAGCCGCGCCTCGTAAAGCCCGCTCGCGGCGGTTCCCGACAGGTATTCGCCAATGAGCGGATATACGCTGAACATCGAGAACGCTTTTTGCGCCAACAGTATCTTGCAGCCCGTCCTGTCCATGACGCCGCGCAAAACGGCGAGGTTTTTTATGAGCTTCGCTTCGTCGAGTACGTAAACGGGGGTTTCGAGGGCGCCAAGCGCGTCTGAAAGCGCGGGTCGCGGCGTCTTTTCGGTTTGTGTCATAAGGTTGATAACCTCCTCCATTGCGGGTGGGTTGCGTTTTTTCGCGGGGTATGCCGTAGGGGACGCCCGGAAACATCGCGCGGCGTGATATATCAAACGGGATACTTCGTCCCCCGCAAGCGATGCCCTCTTGTATAACCGGGAGCGCAATGCGCTCCCCTACGCCAGCCGTGTTGATAAATCGAGATTTGTTTGTCGCGCGACGGCAATCCCTGCCTTCCCCTCTGGGGAAGTGCCCGCCGAACCTCATCCGTCAGTGCTTCGCACTGCCACCTGGCGCTACGCGCGGCTTGCAGCCCCCAGAGGGGAAGGCTTTGGGCGGATGAGGTCTCCCCGGTCGGCTGCAAACCACGCAAAGCTCCGTGACGGATAGGTTAACTTGCTTGGGTTGATGACATTGCCCCTCTGGGGGGCGCAGACCGCGCGAAGCGCTGGCGGGTGATGTCATCCCGGAAATATCGCAAGACGTCTATAGTCTCGTAAAACAAGGGTGAACAGTAACTACCAGCCTTGTTATATTATTCGCAATATTCGTTATTTGCTTGACAAATACAGCATTCATTTGATATAATGAAATAAATTTATTAGAGGAGGGATATTTATGAAACGTTTTTTCTGTCTGTTGATCTGCGCGATCATGCTGTGTGCGGGGGCGCTGGCCGAAACCTACGAGGGTCAGGGCACGGGGTACGGCGGCGCACTGCGAGTGTCTGTTACCATTGAAGACGGCAGTATATCGGCGATTGAGGTATTGGAGTCCCACGAAACGGTCGGCATTTCCGATCCCGCGTTTGCGATTATTCCGGCGAAGATAATTGAACACCAAACCGTCGCGGTGGATACTGTCGCAGGTTGCACCTATGCCAGCAATGCCATTATTGAGGCGGTAACGGCAGCGTGGTTGGCTTCCGGCGCGTCGCAGGAGGAAATCTCAAGGGAGATCGTCGTGGAAGAAACCGCAAAGGAGCTTGAAACAAAGACCGCCGACGTTGTCATCATCGGCGCGGGCGGTTCGGGTATGACAGCCGCCGTTGCGGCGTTGCGCGCGGGTGGCAGCGTACTTATGGTAGAAAAGATGGCCGCTATCGGCGGCAATACTATCGCGGCGGGCAGCGCGCTGAACGCTGCCGGTACCGATATACAAAAGACCGGCACCATGTCGGCCACCGGCATCGAGGCGGTTGAGGAAAAGCTGGCGCTCGAACCGCAGAATGATACTATGAAGCGGTGGCAGGAATCCGTGCGCGAGGCGCTGGACGCATACATCGCTTCAGGAACAAACCAGGTCTTTGATCTGCCCGATCTGCATAAACTGCAAACCTACGTTGACGGCGACTATGTTGGCAAACCTGAATTGATTGAAATTCTGGCGGACAACGCGCCGCAGGCGATCAAGTTCCTGGAAGAACTGGGCATGAGCTGGAAGCCGGAAATCACGACGGCTGTCGGCGCAACCTGGCCGCGTTCTCACCAGCCGGCGAATGTCTTTGGCGGAGCGGGCAGCGACTTTGTTCTGCCGCAGTATGAATTCGTGAGAGCCAACGGCGCCGAGATCGCGCTTGAACACAGAGCGGAAGAACTGATCATGGAAGATGGTCGCGTGGTCGGCGTGAAGGGTACGACAAACGACGGCACGCCGTTCGAGTTCCGCGCGAATAAGAGCGTGATATTGGCGACCGGCGGCTTCTCCGCAAACGTCGAAATGCGACAGATGTACAATAAATTCTGGGCGAACCTCGATGAGTCCGTGCCGACGTCCAACCAGCCGTGCGCGACCGGCGATGGAATTGCGATGGCGCAGGCCATAGGCGCGAACCTGTATGGCATGGAATGGATTCAAATGGTGCCGACCGGAGACGCGAGTTTAAACGCTTCCATAGCCAACGAAATGTACATCAATGAGGAAGGCAACCGCTTTGTCGCCGAGGACGAACGCCGCGACGTGCTTTCCGGCGCGATACTTGCGCAAACCGGAAGTTATTGCTGGAAGGTATCCAGCGCATATCAGGCGTGGGATATTCAAGGCGGATATGACTACAAGGGGAACAAGATCGAAGATCTGGTCGCCAACGGAAAAGCCGTCGTGGGCGACACCATAGAGGAACTGGCTGAGAAGATGGGCGTGGACGCCGCTAACCTGCAGGCCGCGGCGGATGCCTTCAACAAGGCTCTTACCGGCGAAGAACCGGACGCGCTCGGCAGGAGGGTCTTTGAATATCCGATGGACAAAGGACCCTACTATGCGACTTTGTGCTACGCCAAGGTGCATCACACCATGGGCGGCGTGGAAATCAACACCAACTGCGAATTGCTGGATACCGAGGGCAACGTGATTCCGGGCATATTTGCCTGCGGCGAAGTGACCGGCGGCATCCATGGCTCGAATCGTCTGGGCGGCAACGCGATCGCGGATATAATCGTCTTTGGCCAGATTGCCGGCCAGAACGCGATGAAGTAATCCGATTTGGCGAGCGTTTTCGCGGGTTGCGTCGAAAACGCTCGCGGGAAAATATTCAGAGCGTCAAATCACGGAAGGATGTCGGGAGGGTTGCGGCTTTCCCGACACCAATTATTTTTGGAGCCATTAACCCTCCCCCGCCTCTTTATACAATTTTGAAAAATCGCCGTCGGCGGATATGTAGGCGTTCAGGTCGTCAGTATTGCGCGTATAGTAGCCGTCGAAGCGGCAGGCGGCGCTGAGGCCGACGCCCAGGTACTGCGGCAAATCCTCCGTGCGCAGGCGGTACTTAGGCGTTATCAGCCCCAGACAATCGGGCTGATACTGCGTATAACCCGCTTCTTCGAGCCTGCGCAGCGTTTCGCCGTAAAGAAATGAATCCTGCTGTATCTGCGTATCGACAAACTCTATTATGGAGGGATTGTGCTTCATGAGACCGGCGTAAGCCGCTTCCCATTGCCGCGCGTCGCGCCTGTCGAGTCCCTTAAGCGTGCGCACTCCCATCACCTTGACGCCGTGCTCCTCAACGTCCGCGAAGGACAGGGCGGCTTTATAGGCGACCGCGTGTCTTTGGCATTCCTTAACGTCGAACGAGGGCACGTCCATTATTGCCCGGATGCCGTACAGTACCATCGATTCAAACGGATAGTTGTTGTAGAATCCGGGCGACACAATGCCCGTCAATTCCGTATCCTCCGCCAGATGAAAGCATCGCGATAAGGTTTCGAGCAACAGCCCGAGCCTTTTTTCATCGAGCATGTGTATATAACCTCCGACGAAGCGCACCGCGTTTACGCGAACGCGATCCGTATCCGCCGAGAGGTTTTCCATCTCCCGCGAAAGAGCGCGGACGTAACCGTCGATCAGCCCGCGTCTAGCGCCGTGGACGAGAGCGACGTTCGTCTGACGGTCGACGGCGTTAGCGTAAGAGAAGGGGATGGATATTCCAAGCTGTAAATCCGTATACTTCATATAGCTCCACCTGATATTCAAAGCGGCGCCAGGTTTTTGGCCTGACGCGCGCTTTTGTTATGTCCGCGATTACTCTGTAACGAGTCCCGCTTCTGTCATGGCCTGCCTCGCGGCGTTCATGACCGCGCGGCTGCTTACGGAGGCTCCCGATACCATATCCACGTCCCAATTCTGGCTTTCGAGTATGGCTGCGGGCAATTGCTCAATGGCCATGGAGCCTATGCCCTGCGTCTCGCCGTCGCCTGTGGCGATGACGTCGACGATCTGCCCGTCCAGCACGCCTATTGAGACCTCGACCGTGCCGCCAAACCCGTCGACGGCGGCTTTATAGTATGTCGCGCCCTCGACCTGTTCCCGCTCGACCGCGGACGCCTCTTCATATAATCCGGCCGCAATCATGCATTTTTTCGCGGCCTGGCGAATCCCGTTGGAGGATATGGAAGCGCCCGCGACGCCGTCCACTTCCCAGCTTTGCGCCTCGATGATGGCCGCCGGAAGCCTGTCTATCGCCATAGTGCCTATGCCGTCCGTCTCGTACGGGGCGTATATGGCCACGTCTACTATCTCTGCGTTTTCTACGCCCAGGGATACCTCGATAGTCCCTCCGAATCCCTCGGAGGTGTCGGTATAATATACGACCTGTTCCGCCATTGCCGGCGCGAAGACGGCTGTGATAATGAACAGCGTCATGATTATGACCGCGGGGAATTTAATCGTTCTCATGATTGTCAGCCCTCGCTGGCGGCATAGAGTCCCGCGATGTAGCCGCTGGTTATAACTCTGCCCAGTCCGTGTATGCGCTGTCCTCCGGAAGACTCGCCGCAGCAATACAGTCCGGGAATGGGTTGTTCAAACAGATCCATCACCTGCATCTTGCGGTTGACGCGCAGGCCAGTGGTGGTGTCGTGCAGGCCCGGAGTCGCCCAGGCGGCGTAGAACGGGCCGGTGTGTATCTTGTGAGGCAGGCGGCTCTTTCCGAAGTCCTCATCGACGCCCGTGTCCACAAGCTCGTTATAGCGCTGTATGGTTGCCGCGAGGGTCTGAGGATCCATTTTGATGCTCTCGTAGTATTTATTGACGATTTTATCCGCCAGTTCCTCGATAGTATCCGCTTCGAAGAAGCGTCCGTCCGCCCTGTCGACGCTGGTGTCGTCGATCGTCCACTCATGCCGCGCGACCGCTTCGCTGTCGAAAATTGCCCAGAGAGGGCCGCCGTAGCGGTGCACCTCGCCGTCGGCGGGATCTGTGACAACGACGCTTGCCATAGCCGCGGCGCTGAAAGCGTCGCCGCCCGTGGTTTCATCCACAAAGCGCTGTCCCAGCATGTTTACGAGGATTATATCGTCGTAGTTGTTCACGCGCAGTCCCGTCGCTCTGCTGAGTTTAAACAGCGGCGAGCGGGGATTGACGGTCGCGTAGGAGTCGATATACTGAGTGCCGACCATGTTCGCCTTTGAGATATTGCCCCCGTTTTGAACCTGATTGGCCACCGCGCCAAGGCACGCGCCTATCGCCATCGCCGCGAGTTCGCCCGAAGCGTCCTTATAGCAGAAAGGATCGCCGCAGGTGCAGTCGTACTCTATCTGACGCCTCGGGTCTATCATGGTGCGGAAGTAGACGTTTCCGCTGGAACCGCCTGTAGCGATGACTATGGCTCTGTTTGCCTTCACGTTTACCATTTCAGCGGAGGAATCGATATTTCCCTCGCTCCAGAGGCTTTGCATGGGCTGCGATTCACCCGGGAGTATCGTAGGCGTATAATGGGCCTGTATTCCCAGCGCCCGGCCCGA
Organism: Clostridia bacterium; assembly: GCA_030526935.1. Lineage (GTDB taxonomy): Bacteria > Bacillota > Clostridia > Christensenellales > Aristaeellaceae > JAUNBY01. Next base: position 1,854 of record JAUNBY010000094.1, on the reverse strand, counting down.
GAGGTTGCCCTCGCGGTAAATCTTGTCCATGTGATAATTGAGAAGGAATTTTCCGCCCTGCTGGCGATAGCTTCTTTCCAGCGGCCTCGTAAGCGCGATGCCCTCGCGATAAAGTCCGCCCTGCGAGGGAGATATGCCGTCCGCGTAAGCCACCCAGTCCTCGGCGTCCTGATCGCAGTATGTCCAGCGGCCGACCGATTCGGGAGAGTTGCCGCCCTCGGTGTAATCGGTCTGGTGCATGGGTTCCACATCCTTGATTATAACGCCCTTCGCCAGTATATACTCGTAAGCTTCGGCCATATAATCCGCGACGGAGCGCACGTATTCCCTGTCGTTGTAGCGCGCCTCAAGCGTAAGCGAGGTCGTATGGTCTATGTAATACTTATCGGCGCTGTCTTCAATGCCATATTTCTTTTGGATTTCCGTGCCGCAGCCGGAGTGCAAATTGCCGCCCGAAAGCGCGGCCCTTCCGCCAACGTCGTAAGCGCCTTCTACTATGAGAACCGACAGCCCCTCATCCAGAGCGCGCAAAGCGGCGGGCAAACCCGCCCCTCCGCTTCCTATTACTACGACATCCGCCTCATAATCCCAGTTGATTCCGCTCGTATCCGCCTGCTGAGCGGGCTGCTGAACGGAATTCTGATCGGCAAGAACCGCGGAGCCTAAAAGCCCTATGCCCGCCAAACCTACCGCGCTTCCGGCCGCTCCCTTTAAAAATTCACGGCGACTGACCTTTGACATTGTCTTCTCCCCTTTCTGGTTGTAAAAGCCATGTCTTTCGCGCAATCAGAAAATTGGCGCGTCGTTACGCCCTGTGGATGCGCAATTGACATATCGTCGAGAATTATTGTATAATAAATCGTCGATTTGAGGAAGCAGGTTTTGCTTGAATCTCTTCAAGGTAAAACTTGAATCGGAGGAAATGATGAATGACAGGTTATTAAGCTCGTACATTATGGTCGTCGAGAACGGCAGCTTCGCGCAGGCGGCGAAGGCGATGTTCATAACCCCGCAGGCGTTGCACCAGCAAATAGAACTGTTGGAGGCCGAGATGGGCTTTCCCCTTTTGACCAGAAACTCGCGCGGCGTAGTCCCCACCCCGGCGGGACAGCTTTTTTACACAGGGGCAAAGCAATTGCTCGATCAAACCGCCGACCTGCTGCTCAAAGCCCGGCAGATGAACAGGCAAACCGCCACGATAGTTCGCATGTGCATGAGCGCGAACTACCGGGACGATTATATAATCGACATTATAAAAGGTCCCCTGAAGGAAAAACATCCCCGGGTGAGAATCGAAATGGCGTTTATAATGCCCAGCGCTCAGTGTTTTAATAGCGTGTTGGCCGGAGAGGTGGACGCAACCGTGTTTCCCGATATTCCAAAGGTTGCCCAGAGCGGGCTTTGTTTTGTGCCGGGGCCGCAAAAGCCCTACGAATGCGTATGCCTGCTTTCCCGCGATAATCCGCTTTGCGAGCGCGACGGGCTTTATCCCGAGGATTTGACGCGCGGGGATTTGTTTTATTATAACGCCGAGTTCGTCAAGCCGCTTCTGGAGTATATAGAGGATCGCGTACCCGACGCCAGGCCAAAACAGTTCGCGGCTTTGTCATACTGCGACCAGGAGTATTCCAGCATCAGCGATATATGCTTTCACGGCGGGATTTTCCTGATGCCACGGGCGTTTGCCTCGGCGTTTCCCTTCCTGACATTCGTACCGCTTGTATTTGAAATGGACGTGCGCTACGGCCTTATATACCGCCCCGATCCCTCGCCGGCATTGGAAAAATTTATCGAAGTCTACCGGTGGGACGATTAATCGGCGGCGCATATAATTCAGATAAAACAGCGCGCGTT
>JAUNBY010000093.1:7695-9711 GCA_030526935.1 Clostridia bacterium | reverse complement strand
TTGAGCGTGTGTTGTCCGTTAGGCGAAGGATTGTTGAACGTTTCCTCGTGACACAACGCCCAGTAATTCATAAAGTTATATCGTTTGGACATCTCCTTGTTGTGACCAAATGACGCCGTAGCCAGAAGGACGGCTTTATTCGCGCGATAGCACACTCCATTCGCGTCCTTGACGCCAATCACCTCGCCCGCGTCGTTTGTTATCAGATGTTCCGCCTCGACGCCCGTCCTTACACGTATGGCATCGTACTTCGCGGCCTCCTCCTGAAGCGTTCCAAAATGTCCCGTTTTCGTTTCTATGCCAGTCCAATGCGTGCGGGGCGCCCAATCTTCTTCCTTGTCGTATGCCCACACTGGATTCATCGGAGACAAGTGCGTATATTCGCGTCCCATTTCCTGCATAAAGCGAAGTGATTCAAGGGAGTTGAGGCACATCTCTTCGACCATCTCTTTGTTCGCGTATTCGCCTATATAGCCAAGCTCCGTTCTTGCGAAGCGCTCGGGGCTGTCGTCATACCCCAGCGACGCCTGAAATTCACTTCCGCCCACCATGATCATGCCGCCGCTGCGCAATGTATCCCCTCCGCAGTAGGCGCATTTTTCCAGAATCAGCGACGTAGATCCCGCCCTGGCGGCCTCTATAGCCGCGGTGAATCCCGCGCCGCCTCCGCCAACTATGACGATATCCGCCGCGTCCGACCACTCTATCGCCATTTTCGGCGCTTCATCGGCCTTGACAGTCGCGCTGTCGAGTATGCCGGGAATGCTCGCAAGCATACCCGCGCCCAGCGCAACCTTTGCGCTACCCTTTAAAAAGCTCCTTCTTGAAAGTCCCTTTTCCATAATCACGCCTCCTGTTATTGATAAGTTTATAACTATTATAACAGTTCGCCTGTTGAAAATGAATTCGTTTTATGGTAATGTGGCGTTAGTCAATCCCTAACGCTGGAGGGAATTTCATGGATGACGCCCAGCTTCGCAACTTTCTGCTCGTCGCCCGCGAGGGAAGCCTGTCTCGCGCGGCCAGCCATGCATACATTTCCGTTCCGTCTCTCAAGGCGCAGATGGACAGGCTCGAGGCGGAACTTCAGGTTCGACTTCTCGCGCGCACAAATCGCGGCATAGAGCTTACGCAGGAGGGAAGGTTATTCCTCGATTTTGCGAAAGATGCCGTAAACAACTCTGAAAATATCAAAAAGGATCTTCAAAATGTGGCGAGACTTAAGAGCGAAACCATATGCATAGGATACAATTCTCAACACATTCGCGACTTTGTATATTACGAAGCTCTGGCACGATTCAGAAATAACTATCCGAACACTGATGTAAGCTTTGCCACGTCGCCCTCGTTCAATATACAGAAAGACGACCTGTTTCTTGGCGTCTGCGAGGCTGACGGACACAGGATCATCAAACGGGAACTTGGTGTCTTTCCCCTTCATTGCATCGTACCAGTTGGTTGTGACCTGTCAATCAAGCGCTCTATCAATGCGGCGGATTTGACAGGCAGGGACGTCCTAATTCCTCCGGAAAACATGTTTTGCCATATATTTCCAGACTTTGAAGAAATGCTGGCGAAGTCAGGCGTACGATACCTGACTAATCATTTAAACTCATCACAATATATAATACAACCTGCGACCGGGAAAAGAATTTCCATTATCATAGGAAAAGAACACATGCTGCCATCGACATTGGTTCAAATTCCTCTGGAAGGTTTCCATTGTAGATATAATATCTATTGTTCTGCCCGCGCCATGCAGAGGTTTATCGTTCAGGCGTATGTCGAAAGCCTTATACAGCATTATCGCGAGGTATTGACAGGCGTCTTACACGACTGATATGCCGCGAGGTTCTGGCATTAAAACTAACGCCGTGGCGTCAACTCCAGAGCTTTGTGCGTGTTTAAACTTTGTTCTCATCCGCGCCATTTTCCACACATAGATTTATTCTAAAATAAATGACGGTTTCAAGTACCGCGGATAATGATTAATTGAACAGGAGGCACGCCCTATGA
>JAUNBY010000093.1:7298-7672 GCA_030526935.1 Clostridia bacterium | reverse complement strand
CCTGGCTCTCGCGCTGATCCTCAGCATAAGCTCTAACGGACTCGCCATGGAGACGGTTGAACTCATTCAGACTTCGCCCACGACGCAGGCTTTCACGTCCGACCCGATATCGCAGGACGACCTTAACGCAATTTTAACCGCCGGACTTTCCGCTACCAGCGCCATCAACCAACAGCCGTGGTTTTTCGCCGTCGTCACCAATCAGGACGTAATGTCGCAGCTATCCGGAAGCATGACGATGGGGGCGGCTCCGGCTTCCGCTTCGGCCGACTCGGAGGATAACGCCGCTCCCGCCTCCGGCATACCCGCCGCCGGGTCTTCCGCCGCCGGTGCATCCGCCGCAAAAGCCGCCCTTGGAGACTCTCCGGTCGCGA
>JAUNBY010000093.1:6180-7288 GCA_030526935.1 Clostridia bacterium | reverse complement strand
TAATCATCTATATGAATGAATCCACTCCTTCGCCAAACCCGAGCTTTGACTGCGGACTCGCCTGCCAGAACATGGTCATTGCCGCCAACGCGCTAGGTTACGGCACGAAGATAGTCTCATCCCCCACGATGACGCTCAACGGAGACAATCACGACGAGCTGTGCGAACTATTGGGTGTGGACTCGTCCCTTACGGCGGTCGCCGTGCTCCTGGTAGGCTATCAGGATACCGGCGTTGACGGCGTTACCAGTTCAACCACGCGCTATACGATAGAAGAAAAGGTAAGCTTCGTCGAATAATACACTTGCATCTGTCGCACGTAATTGCCCCCGCCCGATTGACGGGCGGGGGCATATCATGTCAGGACATTACAGTTCCTTGCACTTGCTGGACTCGCAAAGCCAATAGCCGGACTTGCGCATGAGGAATTTGCAGCTTGAGCAGCAGCCGGACTTACGGGTGCCGGAATAATCGTTGGGTCCTTCCACGTAGTTACTCTTATATGAACACTTCGCCTTGGGCGCGACTATCTTGTACAGGTACTTGCCGACGCGCTTCCAGTTACCGCCTGAAGCCTCTACGCTTTCAAGAGAATCGAGATCTATCTCGGTAAGATCAATCTTCGTAACTTTCAAATCGTCCATTTTAGTATCTCCCTTCACGTTCTTGCGGTTTTTACAGCTCGGTCTTGGACTTGGCGCACAGCCAGTATCCCTTATGCTTGAACAGACGCGTACAGGCTGAACAGGTGTTGTCCCTGACCTCGCGCGGGAAGCGGTTCGGGCCTTTGGTGAACAGTGCGCACTTGTAATGCTGACGGGGAACGACTACCATGTAGGAATAACGTCCAAATGTAACCCAATCTCCGTCCGCGCCGCCGGATGCCTCGACATCCGACAATTCTTCCGTATCGATTTCCTCGATCTGCTCGTCGTCAAGCACGTCCGCGTCTTCTTGTTCCAATGTGATTACTTCTATCTCCTCGTCAAATGTCGCCACAACTTTCTTCTCGTCCACTTCGGTTTCCTCCTTTTTATTTCCGGTCATTGACCTCTCATTTGGTTACATTCAATAGACGTAGAATCGAATTTGGAAGTTCCCGGAAAAT
>JAUNBY010000093.1:0-6080 GCA_030526935.1 Clostridia bacterium | reverse complement strand
CCCGCCTGCAAGCCAAATGTAATACCTATGGACAAAGAGGAACCGGAAGCGGGATACTCGGTATCGTAGAACTGGCCGTTGGCGACCTCTCCAGAGGCGTAGAGGCCTATGATGGGTTCGCCGTCTTTAAGAACCTGCGCTTGCGTGTTTATCACAAGTCCGCCCATGGAGCCAATGGTCGTCGGGGCTACCCAGACGGCGTAGTAGGGAGGATTGTCAAGTCCCGTACCCTGAGCTATGGCGTCGGCGAGCTTTTCCGCGTCCATGCCCGTCGCCAGCGCAAGTTCTTCTACCGTATCGCCCTTCCATCCCCATCCGACGGATACGGCGGCTTCGGCGCTATCTGCGCCGTCGGCGTCGTAAAGCCCGTAGAAATGATCCACGCCCAGATTTTTGATTGCGGAATAGGTTATCGGGTAGTCTATTACGTCGCTTACAAACGTGCCATCGGGCTGCGTGTAGCTGTTGCAGTACATGGCGATCGCGTTCATGCCGGATTCCGGCAGGGAACCGTTTATAAAGTTGAATCCTATGACGCCGCCCTTGAAGCAGGTATCCGCGCCAATATCCATGGCCATTTTAATTCCGTCGCCGACATTTCCCTTGCTGGAAAGCGGGAAATCTCCGACCGCGACGGGCGAATACTCAGCTTTCATATCCTCGCTGGCGTCAAAGCCGCCGGTGGCCAAAACTACGGCCGCGGAATTAAAAGTATAGTCGGCGCTCTTGCCTCGGGCTTTCGCGCCGGTCACGCGTCCATCGGCGTCGGTAAGAATTTCGTAAGCTTCGGTGTTGAGCATTATCTCTACTCCAAGCTCGGCGGCCTTCTGTTCCATTTTGTCGGTTAGTATGGCTCCGGTAAACGTGCGCCCGTTTTCGTCCATGGAGAAATGCGCGCGCGGCTCCGGCGCGGTTCCGGCGGGAACGACCATCTGCCATTGTACGCCTATGCTCTCGAGCCATTCGATTGTGGCGGGAGAATTCTCGGCGAAGAACGTGAGCATCTGCCTGTCGGCGTTCTGGTTGGCTCTGGCCATATAGTAATCCACCATCGTCTCGACGTCGTCGGAACCCAGGCTTGAGTAGACTATTCCGGCTGAGGTGACCGACGAGCCGCCCGTAATTCCCTGCTTTTCTATAATCAAAACCTTCGCTCCGCCCTCGGCGGCAGCGATCGCGGCGGATAAGCCGGCGACGCCCGTTCCTATTACCAATACGTCCGTGTCAATTTGAATCTCCTGCACGTCCTCCGCTTCGACGGCGGTAAACATCTCCTGTGGCGCGCCCGCCTGATTGAGACAATCGCGAACCGCCGCTTTGAAGACGGCGGAGGTAATGGTCGCGCCGCTTATGGAATCCACCTCGCAGGTGTTCTTTTCCATCATATCCCCGATAAGCAAATCTATGGCCTTGCCGCCTATATTGGGGGTTTCCTTGCTTCCCTGCGCCGTTATGGAAGAAATGCCTGACTCGTCAAGCGTCACGGTCACTTCGAAATCCCCGTAGAAACCGTGGCAGACGGCGGTATACGCGCCCTGTCCCGACTCTGCGAGCGCCGCGCCAGCCGTCGCCAAAAGACATAATATCAGCGCCAGAGAAATAAGTTTTCGCATGTGAATCCCTCCTGATTTTTTATTCATATACCCGTTAATATGTTACCCCGTTTTTTCACTTTTGTCAACCGTAGTATTAAATATTAAATCCCAGCCGGAAGCCCCGCGATAGTTTATTTAATTTGTCAAACGCCGCGATATGGTGTATAATGGACATATAAGATTTGGGAACAGGGAGGGATAAGCCATGATACAGGTAATTCTTGGCAAAAGAGGATCGGGCAAGACAAAGAGGCTCATAGATCTGGCGAACGACGCGCTTAAGTCCGGACATGAGTGCATAGTGTTTGTGGACGACGATAAGAGATATATGTACGACCTGCGCCATGAGATAAGATTTGTCAACGCGGGAGAGTTCGCTCTTGGCGAGCATCGTTCGATGGATTGGTTTTACGGTCTTCTGGGCGGAATGCTCGCGGTCAACTTCGACATTTCGATAATCTACGTCGATGCCTTTGCCAAGCTTATAAACAACACCGACTGGGATGAAACCGAGGAGCTTTTCCAAAGGCTTGAAAGCCTTTCCCGGCTGCATAACGCCGATCTCGTGTTAAGCGTAAGCGGCGACCCCGAGACAATTCCGGAGTTCATCACGCGCTACGCGGTCTGAGGGAGGAAATATGCGCTACATATCTACCAGAAACGCCGACATATCCGTATCCGGACACCGGGCGGTAGTCGAGGGCATAGCTCCCGGCGGAGGGCTTTTTGCGCCGGTTGAATTGCCAAAAATAGAAAATCTCGTGCATATAGACGATATGCCCTATACGATGAGACTTGCGCATGTTATCAATCTGTGGCTTGACGAGTTTTCGCCGGACGAGCTTCAAGCCGTCTGCGACGATTCCTACGACCGATTCGACGATCCCGCCATAGCCCCCGTAAAGGCTTTGAATGGCGGCAGATACGCGCTTGAACTGTGGCACGGACCTACTCTCGCGTTCAAGGATATGGCGCTTCAGCTCCTGCCCGGGCTTATGCGGATGTGCGCGGATAAGGCGGGCGAGAAGCGCGATATACTGATACTCGTCGCCACCTCGGGCGATACCGGTAAGGCCGCCCTTGAGGGCTTCGCCGATCAGCCCGGCGTGAGGATATGCGTGTTCTACCCCGAAAACGGCGTCTCCCACGCGCAAAAGCTTCAAATGATAACGCAGACGGGCGCGAACGTCGATGTGATAGCCGTCCGCGGCAACTTCGACGACGCTCAGACGGGCGTCAAAAAGATCTTCACGGACGAAAGGATGATCGACGTATTAAACAACCATTCGATCAGGCTTTCGTCGGCCAACTCGATAAACCTCGGAAGGCTTCTTCCGCAGGTCGCTTATTACGCGGCCGCCTACGGCGAAATGGTTAAATCGGGATATATTCCCTACGGCGCGGCCATTAACGTTTGCGTGCCCACGGGCAATTTTGGAAACATACTCGCCGCTTACTACGCGATGGGCATGGGAGTTCCGATAAACAGGCTCGTCTGCGCTTCCAACTGCAATAACGTGCTAAGTGACTTTATCAATACCGGGGTCTACGACGCGAACCGCGAATTCCATCTTACCAGTTCTCCCTCAATGGATATACTTATATCCTCGAACCTGGAAAGGCTGCTTTTCGAAATCTCCGGAAGGGATCACGGTCAGGTCAGGCGCTGGATGGACGAATTGTCTCGAACGGGGCGCTACGCGCTCAACGCCGCTCAAAAGTCCGCGCTTAAGGAGCGCTTCTTCGGCGGATGGGCGAGCGAAGAAGAGGTGGCGCGCGAGATAAGAAGGGTATACGAGGAGGATAACTACCTCGTCGATCCTCATACGGCGGTCGCCATGAAGGTCGCCCGCGATTACCGCGAAAAGACATTCGACAACACCCCAATGCTCATCGCCTCCACCGCCAGCCCCTTCAAGTTCGCGGGAAGCGTTCTCCGGGCAATAATGCCTGACATTGAGTGCGGCGACGATTTCGCCTGTTGCCGGGCGCTGTCGGAAGTAACGGGAACAGAGGTTCCTCCGGCTATAGCCGAACTCGCATACAAGCCGATTTTGCATAACGGCGTGTGCGACCCGGCGGATATGGAAAGGGCGCTTTTGGAAAATCTGGATATAAGGCTGTAACAGACGGGCTGATTCATTGAAAAAGAAATCGTTGGTTAAAAAGACCTTTCGCCGCGGCGGAAGGCTGATAAGTATAGCAATAGCCGGCCAGAGGGAGAAAATCCGGTCGGCTAGAGCTTTGCGCCCCAAAAAGGCGAGGACAAACAGGGGCCATATGCGCAACTTCGGCATTAAAAAGAAACGGTATATACTGGCTATACCGCTTCTTTTGGCGCTTATATCCGTCGTTTGGACGCTTAAATTCACCGATGTTACAAGCGTGCGCTTTCGCCCGTCGGATACTCGCATAGCTAATCCCCTGATGGGCTGGGCAGTCGAAGCTACAGACGAAATCGACGAGGTGGAGATAGACCATTCGCTTGTGTACGCTTCCATTACGTGGCGCGAGCTTGAAGTGGAGCCTGGCGTTTACGACTTCGAGGCTTTCGAGAAAAAAAACAACCTCGAAAGGTGGTGGGCGCTTGGCAAGCGCGTCGTCTTGCGCTTCATGATGGACGCGCCCGGCGAGGAATATCACATGGATATACCCGACTGGCTCTATGAAAGCATGGGCGACGGCGCGGGCGTATACTATTCAAACTCGCTCGGAAAGGGCTTCTCCCCCAATTATACCAATATGATACTTTTAAACGCCCACAGGCAGGTTATAAACGCCGTCGCGCAGCGCTATGACGGGCATTTCGGAATCGCTTTCGTCGAAATAGGAAGCGTGGGGCATTTTGGCTCCTGGACGACGCGCGACGTCGATGCCGAATGGTCGATGCCCCCGAGCGAGGATATAAGCGCCTGGATAGGACATTACGCGAGAGCCTTCCAAACCACAAAGCTGTTGGCCAACAAAGCCTATCAGTCCGTTCGCGTAATAGGCATGGGATTTTACAACGACCTGCTTGGAAACCAGTCGGCGACGTGGGACTGGATAGATACGCTTGAATACGGCGGCTTCGACGAACAGACATCCGCCGAGCTTCGCGCGGTGCCCGAAGCCATGGAAACTACGCTGTCAGGCGCAAGAATTGACACGCAGGTTCCCTTCGACAGGCTGTTTACGCTTGGACTCGACTCCCTCGTAAAACAAATAGGCTATTGCCACACGACATATGTATCCGGTATCCAATCATCCGGGCTTGACGAACAGATAAAATCCGCTATGGCCGTCGCTCTCGACAATATGGGCTACAGGCTGTGGATTCGCGAAGCCGCGTGGCCGTCTGCCATCAGAAAAGGGTATACGCTTTGTATAAACGCCTCGTTTCGCAACGACGGCGAACAGTGCTTTTCATACGACTGGCCTATGGAAATAGCGCTCATGCGCGCGGAGAACATCGTATTTAAACAGACGGTCGATCTCGACGTTCAAACGCTCTTGCCCGGTCAGACGAAGACGTCGCTTTTCATAGACATACCCACTGAGCTCGACGCCGGAATTTACTCCATAGCCATCGCCATACTCGACCCCGCGACGGGAGAGCCGGCCGTCGATTTCGCGATGGACGCCGACGAGATGGGACTGCGGACAATACTGGGCGATATTGTACTTTTTGATTAAGGCCGGCTTTTAACAGTTTTTAACAAAGCTCGCCCTCGGCTATTATATTGCCAAACACCCTCCCGTCTGCTATACTATAATATCGAATGGGGAGAGGTAATATGACCGCGGATGAAGCTAAAGCGCGTTGCTGGGTCGAGGTCGATCTGGACGCCGTTTGCGACAACTACATAAAGGCGCGAGACGCGGCGGGCGACGCCGATGTCATACCCGTATTAAAAGCCGACGCCTACGGATGCGGCGCGGCAAAGGTAGCCGGGGCGCTGAAAAGGCGCGGAGCGCGGCTGGCGGCCGTCGCGACGGTGACGGAGGCCCTCGAGATAAAAGGCATACTAGACGTACTGGTGCTGGGTCTGGCGGGCGATAGCCTCATCGAAACGGCGATAAAGGAGAATATAATACTCACGGCCTATTCTCCCGAGTCGGCGCGGGCATACGCGTACGCCTCCCAAAAGCTGGGAAAGACCTGCCGGGTACACATAAAGGTAAACACGGGACTTAACCGGCTGGGCTTCGACCCGCAGGACGAAGCCTCTCTTATAATGGCGGCTGAAGATCCCCGCCTCCTGGTCGAGGGGATATATACCCACCTTGGACTTCACGACGAAGCGAGCGACCTTTGTCAGTTCGAGCTTTTCGACAGAGCCTACAAAGCCGTAAACGCCCCGCTGAGGCACGTTCTCGACAGCATAGGGCTTTTTAAATACCCCGACAGGCGCTACGACGCGGTTCGCGTAGGCGCCTATCTTTACGGTGTAAGCCCGTCGAGCGCCTTCGAACCCGCAAAGCCCGCCGTCGCGTTTCGGGCGA
>JAUNBY010000092.1 GCA_030526935.1 Clostridia bacterium | reverse complement strand
ACATCATCACGACCAGCGCCCCAAACTATCTGGGGCGTGAACAAAACAGCCAAACCCTTTATGGCTCATCCATAAGGGTAACTTTTTACTGGAGGTAAACATGAATCCAAACATGCTTGTTCAGTACGGAATAGAGGTTGAAATTGGAACCTCTCAAACCAACGGGGCGTGGGACTACGTTTCAATGAATGCGGGCTGGGACAACCTGGCCGAAGCCTTGAACGAGACGATTACCCAGTGGTTCCCCGCCGCAGACAAAGGTTTTGCAAGAAACCATGTCACCGGCATGGCCCCGGCTTACACCATCACGGGGAAACGGGTGCTTGGGGATGCGGCGCAAGAATACATTTTTTCCGCCAAATATTCTCTTGGAGCGGCCCGTGAATCGTCCTTGCGCCTATCCCGCTTGAATGCTAACGGCGTGATTGAGACCGCCACCGCCGATTGCACCTTTTGCAACCTAGTGGAATACTCCGGCGCGTCCATCGATGGGTCGGCGATTAGCGTTGAACTGAGAGTAAACGGCAAGCCCACGCTTTCCACAGCCCTAGGGGCGCTTACAGTGGTATCGGTTGCTGGAGCCGTTAGCGGCACCACAAACATTTATGTCAACCCCGCCCTTGTCAGCGGTAACAGCTACGTGTACAAGGCCGGTGCTACCGTAGCACTTCCGTCTGGTGGCGAAGTATGCACCGCTCCAGAGTGGACGGCGTGGAACGGGACGGATGCGATTACGGCCACAGCGGGGAATTTGATCGCAATCGTGGAAGTGAACGGAACCAATCAGGCGGTCAACGGCGGGATTGCAACCATCATTTCGTCATCTACCGCCGCTTAAAGGCGCGACTGGGAAGCGTCTCATAAGGGCGCTTCCTTTGCCTTTATAAAAAATCAGGGAGGAAAAAAATAAATGATCCACTCTCAACCCATGTTAAAGAAAACCATGCGCATACGCCGTGGGCTCAAGGTGTTGTCCGTCAAGGTTCGGTTGCACGTTGATGACGTTGCCGCCGATTACAACAAGGCCCAGGGGCGCTTGGCTGATACGGAGAAGTTGCTGCAAAAAAACGCGTCCGAAGCAAGCATGAATGAATACGGTGAAGCGGTGATTAACTTGTTTTGTGTCCTGTTCGGCGAAAAGGACACGGAAAGGATCATTAAGTTCTATGAGGGCCGTTACATCGAAATGCTAGCGGACATTTACCCGTGGATCCAGGACAACATCCTTCCCGCGCTTAGGAACCCGTTCCAAAAAGCGCTGGACAAATATATGGGGCGGAAATGACGCTTCATGAACCGCTGCCAATGAGTGCAGTAATAGATGGGAAGGAGCGGCCCATTCGCCCGTGGTTTGATGAGATTCTAGCGGCGTTTCAAGTGTTTCGTGCATGCGGTAATGCGGCGAATGATGCGGTCTGCAAGCGGCTTATCATTGGATACACGCCGCGCAATCCGGCGGAGGCAATCGATGCGGTGCTGGAGTCGCTTATGCCGAAAATCGGCAAGCCGTCCGGCCCCAGGGTGTATGACTTTGAACAATACGCGGCGCACCTTTACGCCGCATTTTGGCAACGCCTTCAGGCGTATGCAAACGCCGCCGTCCTCACTCGTCCCTGGGCGGGTGGACGTTTTCTATCCCCGCCGACACGAGTTCTCCCAGAACCCTTTTGAGCACCTGGCGTTTTTCAGGCGGCAAACCGGCAGCCGCCTTGATAATCGCCCCTCCGCTCGCGCGCCAGTTGGCGATGAGGTCGTGGAAGGTCTTGATCTCCGCCGCGGCCATCACGTCGTATATGGCGTCGACCATCACCCTGCGCTCGTCTACCGACATGCTCTCAAGCCACTTTTTAAGCGTCTTGTCCATATAGCGCGAGCCTTTTCTAAGCTCGCCCTCGAACACGAACGAGTTTCCCATCACCTGCCAGGACGACGGATGGTGTTGAAGCGGGCCTATGGCCGTCGAGCGGACGACGCGGTAATCCTCGGTGTGGTAAAGCAGTATGCCGACTATCGACGATTGCGGCAAAAACGTCCTTATCCTGTCGGAAACGGCCTTATATTCGCCGGATTCCATTATCTCCTCGCTAAGCCCCGGCCCGTCGTTGTTGTAAACGCGCGATACGCGCTTTTGTATGTCTTCCGGGCAATGGCAAGCCGAATATACCGCGAGGTTGCCGCCCTTGGAATGCCCGCCAATCATGAGCGGCTTATCCGTCATGGCGGCGATCTTTTTAACGTATTTGACACTTTCCCTCTGCGCCGGAACCGACTGCATAAACGCCATGTTGAAGTCTTCCTTCCAGCCCACGAGCGTATTGTCGGTTCCTCGAAACGCTATGAAAACCTCCTCGCCGGTATCGGCGGCGAAGGCCGCGAACTGCATCTGTTCGCCCTCGTCGAAAAGCTCGGTGAAGTCGAGAAGCTTCACGTTCTGAAACCGTTTGGAACTGAAAAGCCTGCCAAGAAGCGGCTCGTCCTCGTCCACCCGCCTGGCTCTCAACAGCCCGCCCGCCGCGTCCGCTATGCTCGATTGTACGCCGCCGCTTAAATCGAGCGTCGCAAGCCACGAGAGTATCACATTGTCTATGTCGTTAAATCCGTCCCTGTCGATGGTCAAATCGCCGCGCCAGTCGAGGTAATCGTTCATATTAGCCATAAACTTTTCTCCTGTAATCTCTGGTTTCACACCCTGTACATCACCGGAACCGGACCATTCTCCCTAAACTCTATGACGCACAGGCTTCCCAGCGTCAACGCTCCGGGGTTTACGAACAATATGCCCCGGTCCATATCAACGCCCGGTATGTGTGTATGCCCGTAAAGCGCCACGTCCGCCCCGGCTTCCCTGGCCCTTAACATAAGCCGGGTAAGCGATAGCTTTACGTAATACGCGTGTCCGTGGCACATAAGTATCTTTCTTCCCGCGATGTTTATGACGATTTCTTTGGGCGACGAATGGGAGGCGTAATCGCAATTGCCCGCCACGGAATAAACAGGCTTGTCCGCGACGCGCAGATATTCGCAGTCCGATACGAGGTCGCCCAGATGCGCTATGGCGTCCACATCGCCAAACATTTTAGCCGCCTTTTTAAGCGATGAATAGTTCGCGTGGCTGTCGCTTATAACGCCCAGCTTATACATCTGAAACCGCCCTTTTAAGCGCGTCGATGGCCTTAGCCCGGTGAGAGATGCGGTTTTTATCGGCTAAATCGGCCTGCGCGAAGGTCATGCCCAGGTCGTTCGAGAAAAACAGCGGGTCGTAGCCAAAGCCGCCAGTTCCGCGATATTCCGTCAATATCTCGCCTTCGCATGTACCCCTTACCACGACGGATTCGCGCCCCGGCCTCACGAGCGCCATGGCGCAGACGTATCGGGCGGATCTGTCGCCTGCGCCGTCGAGCTCCTTTAGAAGCAGGCGGTTGTTGGCCTCGTCGTCGCCGTGAACGCCGCTGTAGCGGGCTGAATGAACGCCGGGCCTCCCGCCCAGCGCGTCTACCTCAAGCCCCGAATCGTCGGCGACGGCGGCCAGTCCCGACATTTCGCAAAGCGCCCGCGCCTTTATCAGCGCGTTTTCCTCGAAAGTCTCGCCCGTTTCCTCCACGTCGGCGTCAATGCCAAGTTCCTTCATCGAAACCACGTCGAACGCGTCGCCCAGAAGCAGCTTCATCTCCCGGAGCTTGCCGAAGTTGGAGCTTGCCAGCACCAGGCGGGGCTTCATGCCGATGACGCGGCGGGCGTCTCCCAGTACCCTTAGCTGCTCCTCCATAAGTTCCGCCACGCCCTTTTCGGCGAGATTTAGAAGCCCGGAAAGCTCCTCGCGGCTGAACGTCGCCTCCTCGCCCGAGGACTGCACCTGCGAAAAGCGCATAACGCCGTCATTATCGCGGACTATGACCGCGTTCATGTCCACGTCGGCGGCGGAATCCTCCTCGTAGCATATGTCGAGAAGCGCGCATCCGTCAACCATGCCGCAGCTCACCGCCGCCAGTTGAGACACAATCGGCGAATCCTTCAACACGCCCTTTGCCATAAGCCTGTCAACCGCGAGGCAAAGCGCGGTGAACGCGCCCGTTATGGCGGCGGTTCTGGTTCCCCCGTCGGCCTGCAAAACGTCGCAGTCGAGGGTTATGGTGTTCTCGCCCATGCGGGTCAGATCGCAGCAGGCGCGCACGCTCCTGCCTATGAGACGCTGTATCTCTACGCTCCTGCCGTCCTTTTTAATCCCGTCGCGGGGCTTTCTCGAAGGCGTGGAACCGGGAAGCATCGAGTATTCCGCGGTTATCCAGCCCTGTCCCTTGCCCTTGAGAAATGGCGGAACCCCGGCCTGCCAGGACGCCGTGCACAGCACGAGCGTCCCGCCCGACCGTATGAGCGCGCAGCCCGCCGCCATTTTGGTAAAGTCGGTAGTTATAGTCACCTCGCGCATTTCGTCCGCCATTCTGCCGTCTATTCTCATTTGTGTCACTCCCGTCAGTCTATATCGAGTATTGACGCGGTCTGCGTCGATATGTATTCCTGGGTTATAACCGAGGCGTCGTTTACGAACGTCGGAACCGTCAAAGTCGATTCGCCGGGATCGTAAGGCTCGCCCTCGACCTCTATTTTCACCTCGTCCACGCCCTCGAAGCTCGTGCACGTCAGCACAAGCGCCCTGAGCGCCGCGCGACCCCCGTCGGACTGTTCGGCGATGTTCATGAACTCGCGCGTGAAGTTCACCGTCGCCACGCCGTCTTCGACCTTCACGCCTATAAGCCCGCAGCCCTCGGGGAAGGCGTTGTCAAAGGGGCTTTGCGAGCTGGGGCCTTTCACAAGCTCCAACACCGCCGTCGGAAGGTCGCCCGAACCGTATACCGCGCGCGTCACCGGCACTATTAAAGACGACGACTCGCCGGGGAAATACAGTTCAACCGTCTTCATTTCCTGGGCGCTCACGCCCGAATCCCCGCTTTCGAGGTTTATCTGGCCGCGCTCGAACACCCCGGAGACGTTTGTTCCGTGCGTGAGCCTGTCGCGCTCGCGGCCTGATATGCGAAAGCTCACCTGATCTATCGTGGGAAACTCCGTCAGCGCCTGAACGACGCCGGACACCATATTGTATTCGCTCTCGGCGTCGGTGGCTTTGAGGGCGTTGACGCCGAGGTCCACGGTGGCGAGTCCGCCTTGCACGTCTATGTCTATGGTCGTGCCTTCCGGAAGAAGCGTTCGAAGTCCCAGCCTGGCTGCCTCCATGTCGTTATAGGCCGACTTTACCATTAAGCTTAAAGTCGCCTTTGCCACCCCGTCTTCGAGGGGTATGCGCCTCGTGACCGGGACGAGGTAGCCGTAGTTGTCCTGATAGTAGACGACCGTTTTCATAGTGCCGGCGACGGGCGTCGGCGACGGGGACGCCGAAACCTCCGGCGCGGCGGTAGCTGTAGCCGCCGTTTCAGCGGGCGCGTTCCACATGCCCCATGTCATGACGATTATACAGGTTATCGCCAACAGTCCGGCGCTAAGCAGGTACAGCTTGCGCTGGCTTACGCTCAATTTCATGCCCTTACCTCCCAGCTTTAATCTCGCGTTTCAATCTATTCGGGAGAAAAGCCGGGTAGACCAATTGACACAACTACCATTTTACCACAAAGGCGCCGGTTGAGGTTGCCATACCGTTTTTTTTACGCTATAATATATTGAACAAACGCGTTTGGAGGACAGATTATGCCAATGGATGGACTGACGCTCAGGGCCGTCGCCGGGGAGCTTAACAGTACGCTTCTCGGGGGGCGCGTGGATCGCGTGACGCAGCCCGAGCGCGACGAGATAATTATAACGATACGCAATCGCGGCGAGAATCACGCGCTTTTGATAACCACCAACGCAAATTCGGCGAGGTTAAATCTGACGTGGATAAAAAAGAACAATCCCCTCGAACCCCCGGCATTTTGCATGATACTCAGAAAGCGGCTCACCGGCGGCAGGGTGTCCGACGTAAGGCTTATAAACGGCGACAGGATCGTCGAGATAGACTTTAACTGCGTAAACGAGCTTGGCGACGACGCGCTTTTGACGCTCGTCTGCGAATTCATGGGCAAGCACTCGAACATCATACTCACCCACTCCGGCGGGAAGATAATCGACTGCGCCCGCCGCGTGACCGAGGATATAAGCAGCGTCCGCGAGGTTCTTCCGGGCCTTATCTACGAAAGGCCGCCTGAGCATGGCAAATTGCCCTTTGACGATATCGACGAAAAGGCTCTGGCGAAAATTCTTGAAAATTCCTCGGGCGCGCTCTCGCGCGCCATAGCCGCGAACGTCAGCGGGCTTTCGAGGCAGACCGCCGCCGAGATATGCGAGCGCGCGGCTTTGGATCGCGACGCCCGCGCGGGGGACGTAAATCCCGACGTCGTTGCGTCCCGAATATCCGCGTTTTTGTCCGACACTCCGTTCGCGCCGGAAATCGTCTACGATCAGGACATGCCCTTCGACGTCACCGCCTTCCCCTACGGCATATATTCCCACATGAGGCGGGAGAAATTTGAGACGATTTCACAGGCCGTGGACATATTCTATAAAAAGCGCGATCAGGCTTACAGGATGACGCAGAAATCCTCGGCCTTAAGGCGGGTTATAAAGAACAATATCGAGCGCTGCGAGAAAAAGCTGGCGCTTCAGTTGGAGGCTTTAGAGGGAAGCGCCAATATGGAAAAGTACCGCGTGAAGGGCGAAATGCTCACCGCGTCTCTGGCTGGCGTCAAAAAGGGCGCCAAGAGCGTGCGACTCGTCGATTATTACGACCCCGAATGCCGCGAGATAGAAATAGAGCTCGACGAAAAGCTCACTCCCGCGCAAAACGCCCAGCGCTATTTCAAACTCTATCAAAAGGCGCGTTCGGCGCAAAAGCTGGCTTCCGAGCAGATAGAAAAGACGCGGGAGGAACTGGATTACCTCGACGGGCAGCTTTTCAACCTCGACGAGTGCGACGAGGAAGCGCAGCTCAACGAAATCAGGGAGGAGCTTGAAAAGTTAGGCTATGTGAACGCGAGCCACAACCGCCGCCAGATTAAAAAGCTTCCGCCGTCCAAGCCCCTTCACTACAGGATAAAGGGCGTTGACATACTGGTTGGGCGCAACAACGTCCAAAACGACAGGCTCACCCAGTCCGCGCAGCCCGACGAGATATGGCTTCACGCGAAGGACATACCCGGCTCTCACGTTATAATACTTTCGCAGTCCCCCGACGAGGGCGTACTGCTCGCGGGGGCGCTTCTCGCGGCGAAGCACTCAAAGTCCGGCCAGTCCTCGTCGGTGCCGGTCGATTACACGAAAAAGCGCTACGTCAAAAAGCCCTCGGGCGCGAAGCCGGGCTTTGTGATATACACCCATCAGAAAACGCTTTTCGTAACGCCGGCAGAGGAGGCCATGTCGGAAATAGAGCTTGTTTAGCGTATGGCGCATATGGTTATATAACTCTATAACTCGAAGGGAGAACCATGATGATGAGAAAAATATTGTTGCTCGCGCTCGCGCTGGCCTTATTGTCAACCGCCGCGTCCGCCGAATCGACCAGAATGTTCAGCGGCAGGGGACTGGGCTTTGACCTGATGATAGACGACGAGTGGTACGGAAAAGACGAGTCGCAATACGTCGCCTTCTGGCGCCGCACGGACGAGGAGATAGCGGTTGACGGGCTTTACGGCTACGGAATCGTCTATGTGATTCCCGACTATTCCCTCATACCCTCCCTTGGCACGAGGGACGAGACTGAAGACTGGCTCAATGAAAACTGCGTCGCGGTTGGCGGTATTATAACGCACGCCGAAGGTTTCGACGCGGCGGACATTTATCCCGACTTTGAAAGGCGCGAGATGACCCCGGCGGGAAGCACGCATTTCACGCTCATAAGGCCGTCCTCTATAAACGTCGAGGGGCTTGAGGAAAACGTAGCCGCCATAGCCACGCGCGTCTACGAGGGACTTGACGACGACGCGCGGTATGTCACGAGCGACCTGTCCGTCGATTACGGGTATCTAGGCCAGTTTTCGACTTATACGTTGGCAGGCGATGCCATAGACAACAGCTACATATCCCAGTCCGACCTCACTATAGTCTATTTCTGGGCGACCTACTGCAATCCCTGCATATCGACAATGAAGCAGTTCAGCGACGTAGTCGAGCAATACGCCGATCAGAACGTGCGGGCGTTGGGCGTTGTCATAGACGTATTCCCCGACGACGACCGCAAGCGCGAGGAAGCGCGGGAGATAATCGCTTCCACGGGCGTTACGTTTGAAAATATTCCCATGGCTCTTTCGAGCGAAACGCTTATGAAGATACAGTCCACCCCAAGCTACGTCTTCCTCGACAAAGACGGCCATCAATTGGGGAGCACCGTTGTGGGGGCGCAAAGTGCCCAAGGATACGCCATGCTGATAGAGTCATATTTGGGCTGATTTTCACACACAATCGATGTAATTAACAACAAAATATGCTATGATTGGACGTAAGCTCAAAGCTCACGTCCAATTGATTTGCGGAGGTAACAAAGATGCTTGTCACAATGAGGGAGATACTTGACGACGCGAAAAAGCGTCGTTACGGCGTAGGTATGTTCAACACCTTTAATATCGAGATGGCGCTCGGCGTACTGTCGGCGGCGGAGGAAATGAAAGCGCCCGTTATAATCGGAACCGCCGAGGCGCTGCTGGACTGCTGCGATTTGGAACTGGCGGCGCAGTTCATAGGCTTCCTCGCGAAGCGCTCAACGGTTCCGGTGGCCCTTCATCTCGACCACGGCTTTACCGATGAAGTGGTTCGCCGCGCCATAGACTCAGGCTTCACATCCGTCATGCTCGATTGCTCCGAGGCTCCCTATGAGGAAAACGTCCAAAGGCTCAAGGCCATGTCCGAATACGCGCATAAAAAGGGCGCGAGCGTAGAGGGCGAGCTTGGACATGTGGTCTTCGACACCGCCGAGGACACGGGATACGTCTACACCAAACCCGAACAGGCGCGCGATTTCGTCGAGCGCACAAACGTCGACGCGCTGGCCATAGCCATAGGCACGGCGCACGGCGTCTATAAGGAAAAGCCGGTTCTCGACCTCGAGAGGCTGAGGCGGATAAGGGCGGCGACGGACGCGGGGCTTGTGCTCCACGGCGGATCCGGGCTGTCGGACGACGATTTCAGAAACGTCGTTCGCGACGGCATACAAAAGATAAACATATACACCGACGTAAGCTTCGCCATGACGCGAGCCGCGCGCGACTACGTTGAAAAGCACAGTCCCAAAGCCGAGGAGGTTTCACCCGCAATGCGCGAGGCGGCAAAGCGGGCGGCGATAGCCAAGCTTGAACTGTTCGGCTGCGCGGGAAAGGCGTAGAGCTTACTGAAAGGCGGATTACAATGGTAAATCACGTTGAAAAGGCCGAAAAGCTGTTCCTGTCGGGCTGCAACTGCTCGCAATCGGTGTTCGCCGCGTTCGACGACATAGTGGGCATGAGCCGTGAGAAAATGCTCGATCTGGCGAGCGGCTTCGGCGGGGGCATGGCGGGTATGCGCGACACTTGCGGAACCGTGTGCGGAATGTTCATGGTGATTGGCGCCGTCTACGGGAATTACGACGTCAGGGACACCGCCGCCAAAAGCGCCTATTATAAGGAATTGCAGCAATTGACTTCCCGCTTTCACGAGAAATGCGGTTCCACCAATTGCCGCGAACTTCTGGGGCTTGTCAAGGGCATAAACCCGCCGCCCAGCGAGCGAAGCGAGGAGTA
>JAUNBY010000561.1:866-1716 GCA_030526935.1 Clostridia bacterium | reverse complement strand
ATATACCATATGACAAAACCGTTGATGGAAATGTACGGGTTTACGTCCGAGGAAGATTACAAGGGACGCAAATGCTATGAGCTTCTTCAGGGTATGGACGCGCCCTGCCCGTTTTGCACAAACAGTAAATTGAGCGAGGGCGAGGTTTATCGCTGGGAGCATTATAACAAAAGACTCAAGCGCTGGGTGAGCGTGGGCGATACGCTCATGCGTTTCGGCGAGGGCATGTGCCGGGTCGAGTTGCTCTACGATATGACGGAAGAACGAAAAGAGATTCGTAAGCTCGAGGATAAGCTGACGACGGAGGAATTCCTGTTGAAGGGAGTTCAACTACTGGTTCAGGAGTCGGACCTTGAGAAAGCCATCAACCAGTTTCTTCAAACACTCGGATTGTACTACGAAGCGTCAAGAGCGTATATTTTTGAATTTGACTTTGATAAACAGGTCATCAACAACACTTTTGAGTGGTGCGTGGAAGGGGCCACCCGGGAGATCGACAACCTTCAGGGAATACCAATCGAGTATATATCCGACTGGATTCGCAAGTTCGATGAAACAGGCGAGTTTTATATCACGTCCCTGCACGGGGACTTGAGCCGGGAATCACCGGATTTTCACATACTCGACGCGCAGGGGATCAAAAGTCTGCTCGCGGCGCCACTGCGCAAAGAGGGAAAAATCGTCGGCTTCCTGGGCATCGACAACCCGAAAATAAACAATAACAACCTGACATTGCTCCGCTCGGCGGCGAGCTTCGTTTTGGAGGAACTGGAAAAGCGGCGGCTTATGGCGGAACTGGAGCAGATGAGCTATACTGATATGCTCACGGGTCTCGAAAATCGAAATCAGT
>JAUNBY010000561.1:0-856 GCA_030526935.1 Clostridia bacterium | reverse complement strand
GTCCATGAGAATAATACGGGATTATGAAAAAAAACCGCCCCATACGCTTGGAATGGTGTTTGTTGATATCAACGGACTCAAGCATATAAACGACACCTATGGCCACGTCTATGGAGATCGCACCATCGTACACGTTGCAAAACTGTTGAAGGAAAACATGGACGGGTATGTATTCCGCATGGGCGGAGATGAGTTTGTGGTTTTGTGCGAGAATATCAGCGAGGAGGACTTCGACGATAAGGTTAAGACGTTGCGCAATGTGTTTTTAGCAGATGGGAACAGCGACGTTTCCATAGGCTGCACATGGCGGTCGGGCCGGATGGATGTGGATAAGGAACTCGTAAAAGCCGACGCGCTTATGTACGCCGAAAAACAATTATACTACGAGTCGAGCTTTCGCTCGGGTAATATGACTATGCAGCAAGCTCCCGCGGAGGTTATGCAAGCGATTAAATCCGGTCGCTTTATCGTCTATTTTCAGCCGCAGGTTCATATTAAGGAAAAAAGAATCATTGGCGCCGAAGCGCTGGTGAGAAAGATACGCGAAGATGGCGTTCTTATCTCGCCTGACATGTTCATTCCCTTTTATGAATCGAGAGGGGTTATCAGGCATGTCGATTTTTTCGTATTTGAAACCTCATGTATAGTGTTGAAGGAATGGCGGGAACGGGGAATATCCATGATGAACGTATCTGTCAACTTCTCGCGAATGACGCTTATGGAACCTAATCTGGTTCGCAACATGTTGGAGATTTGCGAAAAATACGGAATTCAGCCCGAAAGCATAACAATAGAAGTTACCGAAAGCGTAAGCAGAATCGACCACGACGCATTGAGGCTGATAATTAACGACATA
>JAUNBY010000560.1 GCA_030526935.1 Clostridia bacterium | reverse complement strand
CAATATCCTTGAGATCACTCTTCCCATGGGTTCCACCGACGCGCAGAACCGCCATGCCGGATTCCATGACACGCTTGGCGAATATGATAACTTCACCATCATATCGCAGGACGGAAAAGCCAGCGCCACTGAGGCTCAGTCTATAGTTCAGAACGTTCTGCTTTCTGAGGATATCGACGTTATCTACTGCCACTATGACCTTATGGCCCGCGGCTCATTGCTGGGAGTACAGCAGTCCGGCTATGTCGGCAACAAGGATATAAAGATCGTTACCTGTGACTGCGATTACGAAGATATGGATCTTATGAAGACCGGCGAAGGCCTCTCCGCGTGCGTCACGGTTTCCCCGAAGGATGGAGTTCCGATCATGCTCGACGCCGTTAAGGCTTATTTCAACGGAGAAACCCTTGAACCCGAGTACATCGTCAAGGAAACGCTGGTAACGATGGACAATGTCGACGAACTGTATGATCAGGTTGGCTACTAATCACAAGTAATTAAAAAGTTTAAAATAATCAACGATGGGCTGTCTCGCGGGAAATACTCTATTTCCCGCAGCAGCCTTTCATAAAAGGAGAGACAGCGCAATGGGTAAAGAGCTTTTGCTGCAAGCCCGCGGTATTCGCAAAGAATTTCCAGGCGTTATAGCGCTGGACAACGTTGATCTGGAATTGTACAGGGGCGAGGTGCTTGCCCTGATGGGCGAAAACGGCGCCGGAAAATCGACGCTCATAAAGATCTTCAACGGAGTATATTCATTGGACTCGGGCGAAATATTAATCGACGGACAACGCGTTATAATAGATGGAGTTCAAAAGGCGGTTAAACACGGTATAACCGCAGTTCATCAGGAATTGAATCTTATTCCATATATCAGCGTGGCTGAAAATATATTCCTCGGCAGGTATCCAAAGGATAAATTCGGAACTATACTTTGGAATAAACTGTTTTTACAGGCGCAGCAGATATTGGACGATCTGGGAGTGCCTGTAAAAGCGCAAACGGAATTGTATACTCTGAATACGGCATTACAGCAGATGGTCGCCATATCCAGGGCGATCAGCTCTCAGTGTAAGGTTTTGGTGCTTGACGAGCCGACGTCTTCGCTTGATGATATGGAAGTACGGGCGCTGTTTAACGTTATTCACAAATTAAAGGGTCGTGGGGTTGGAATCATATTCATTACCCATCGCTTGAATGAAATATATCAGGTTTCTGATCGTGTAACTATTTTAAAAGACGGACGTTTAGTTGGCTCATACAATACAAACGAGTTGACCATGGAAGACCTCGTAAACAACATGGTCGGCAGGAAAATAAACAACTCGATACGCAATAAAGGCCAGAGAATCTTCGCAGATGACGATTACATATTGAAGGTCAGTCACATAGCGCGCGCTCCAAAGGTACGCGACGTGAGCTTCAACGTCCATCGCGGAGAGATATTGGGAATAACCGGTCTTTTAGGCTCGGGGCGTTCGGAGACGGCCGAGGTGATATTCGGATGCGAGGAAATGGACGACGGCGAGATGGAATACGATGGAAAGAAAATCGACTTCATGACGCCGCAAAAAGCGGTTAATATGGGTATGGCTTTTTGCACTGAGGACAGGCGGGGCAAGGGAATCGTCGCGCGTATGTCTGTCATGAACAACATCGTACTCGCTTCTCTGAAGAGCATCAGCAACGGTATCGTCGTCAACGGCAAAAAGCGCAATGAG
>JAUNBY010000559.1 GCA_030526935.1 Clostridia bacterium | reverse complement strand
CATTGTTGTAAAATTTGAGTTTATTGTTGTTTCCCATGCGAAGTATTTGAACCGCCGTGCCATATCAGTCGAGCAGCCACGCACGGGAGTTTGACACTTTGGGCCATGGGAATTGGCTGATTTTCGAAAAGTATCCGACTGGAGAAGCGTCGAGTACAATCCGCATTATGTTTTTCGCGAACAGGCCGTTAAAAATGTAGACGGGCAGCGCGAGTTGTTCTCGGTTAGTATTGCGCAAGCGTCATTAAGGCTCAATGAGCTTAAGCCGGAAGAAATCGTGGGAAAGCCGAAAGTTGACCGCATGTTTGCTGATGAGTCGTTTCGCGATTATCTGCTGAAACTATTTCAGTTTTCGGGCTTATATCGCTGGATGAATGAGCAGGGGATATGGACGCTGACGTTGTTTCCCTCCACAGCGGGCGGAAGATTTTTTACATTGAATATCGCGGCGCACGAAGTTGCCTTCAGTACGTTACCCAAAAATAACCGACCTCAGATAAACATGGTTTATCTCGACAGCCTCATACTGGACTTTTCCACAACCATGAACTGGGTATATGAACACGATGGATTCGTTGAAGAGGACACATATCCATCTGCGCTTGAACATGGAGTTACGGTCATGCTGAGCGGGGACTTCGAAATCATGAATGAATTCATGTCACAAAACGGAGTAAGGCGCGCAATTCTTGCATATTGGGGAGAAAGCCTCATCAGGCGAGGGGAAGAGAACCGCTTGAGTATACATGCAAGACATCACGATTACAACGCGGTGGCCGCACTGAAAAAACTGATGGCTTCCGGCGAGAAACAGCGCGCACTATGACCTACATGGCAAATCCTCCGTCTACTGAAAGACATTGTCCCGTTATAAACGACGCCCTTTCGGAGCACAAAAACTCTATCGCCTCGGCTACCTCACGAGGTTTTCCAATGCGGCAAAGCGGCGTTTGCTCATTAAGGGAGGCTAAATCATCCGGCGAAAGCCCGGCGTTCATATCTGTATCTATGACCCCGGGGCAAACGCAGTTTACGCGTATTCCCGAGGGACCGAGTTCCTTTGCCGCCGCCTTTGTAAGTCCTATAAGTCCCGCTTTAGCCGCAGAATAAGCCGATTCGCACGAGGCGCCGACAAGTCCCCACATAGATGAAACGTTGACTATGGCGCCGCTTTTTTTGCTTATCATATATGGACATAAGGCGCGCATGGCGTAAAACGCCGCGTCGAGGTCTATAGAGATGATTCGTCTCCATTCGCAGTCGCTGATATCCGTCAATAACTTAAAAAGCGATATGCCGGCGTTGTTTATGAGCGCGTCGATTTCACCGAGGAGATCGACGGCAGATTCAAGTGTCTGCGCAACCGCCGAGGGATCGGATATGTCGCAGGCAAGCGCCCTGGCGCCTGTTGACGCTTCGAGGGCTTTAGCTTTTTCGGTGGAGTGGTTGTAAAGAAAAACCACGTTCCATCCCATTTTTGTAAATATATCCACACATGCCGCGCCTATTCCACGCGAACCGCCGGTTATTATCGCTCTCATTAAAACCTCCGTTTTATGGTAAAGACAATTTGGATTAAAGTGTGCTCGTCCTCCATTCAGTTCTATAATAAGAGTTTTCGTTTTCCGTGTCAAGCGCAATGACCATAGATTTCGCTGATTGTCTGCACGCGTCCATCGCAGATGTATCGCACATTATGCATCTTCTTTACCATCGCAACTAC
>JAUNBY010000558.1 GCA_030526935.1 Clostridia bacterium | reverse complement strand
GAATTAACATTCTCGACCTTGACATGGGGCACTACATAACAGTATATAATAACAATATATGGAGGATGTGGAAATGGACGGACACAAAACCCTCGCGTTCAGCGGACACAGGCCGCGGTATTTTGATTACAGCCTTGAAAACATGTCGTTCAAATACGCGATGCTGGAAACACGCATAGCGGACGAGATAGAGAAGTTGATCGTCGACGGATATGCGCGGTTTATATGCGGCTGCGCCATGGGAGCGGATATAATATTCGGGGAAACGGTTTTGAACGCCAGGCAAAGGCTTTACAGCGAAATAGAGCTTGTATGCGCCATGCCATTTCCCGGGCAGGCTAATTCATAGCCGTCCAAGTGGCGCGAGAGATACGCCAGGCTTTTATTGAATTCGAGTGAAAACGTCGTTTTGTCGCCCTCCTATCACAAAAGCTGCTATCACCTGCGCAACCGCTATATGGTGGACAACAGCGACGCTCTGATGGCCGTCTGGGACGGCAAGCCGACCGGAGGAACCGCCTATACCGTCAATTATGCCCACTCACAGGGAAAACAGGTCATAATAATAAATCCGAATTGAGGTTCGCAAAATGAAAAAACTCGCCTTGCTGGCACTGGCTGCAATATTGAGCGCGTCTGTCGCGTCAAGCGTTATGGCTGAAAAAAGAAGCGTTGAGATAACCGCGGGAGGCGATGTGATGCTCGGAGGCTCGAAGGCCAAGGGGAGTTACGCGCGCTTCGAACAATTCGTAAACACGTATGGCGATGGATACGTACTCAAGAATCTGCGGGGACTCTTCTCGACGGACGACATAACTATCGTAAACCTCGAAGGGCCGCTTAAGGGAGCGCCAAGCCCCAGAAAACCAAATAAGTCGTTCAATATTTACGGGAAGCCCGCCTATGCCCGCATACTTACCACGTCCAGCGTCGAGGCTGTGAACATAGCGAACAACCATATCAACGACTATAATACAAAAAAAGACACGCAGAATATACTCAATCAATACGGCATCGTCCACTCGGATGAAAGCTATAACGGCGTTAACAACACCATCGTCGTAAACGGCGTGAGCGTGGGATTTATAGGCTTTCAGACGCCGTATAAATACTCTGATATCCGCAAAGCCGTCAGAAAGGTAAAACGGCAATGCGATATTTGCGTTATATCCTTTCATTTTTGTCACGTTCCCGTGGGGACGTGGAAGATTCAGTCGTCGCAGATGAAATACGCGCACATCGCCATAAACGCGGGAGCCGACCTTGTGCTCGGACATCATCCTCACGTCGTGAGCGGCGTGGAGCTTTACAAGGAAAAACTCATTTTCTACGGCCTTGGCTCGCTCACATGTTCCGGGCGCAATTTCACGAGATACAATATCGTCGCCCGCATAACGCTTGATTACGACGACGTAACAGGCGAGGTAACGACGCGAACGCCCATAATATATCCCGGTTACAGCAGTTCCGCCGGCTTATCAAAACAGAATAACTGTCAGCCCGTGCTCTTTTCACCCGGAGACGAGGGCTATGAATGGGTTTTCGACCGCA
This sequence comes from Clostridia bacterium, assembly GCA_030526935.1. Classification (GTDB taxonomy): domain Bacteria; phylum Bacillota; class Clostridia; order Christensenellales; family Aristaeellaceae; genus JAUNBY01. The sequence goes on along the minus strand of JAUNBY010000558.1, from coordinate 174 downwards.
TAGACGAGGCTTCGTCCAGAAAGGGCATGGAGCCGGCCGAATACGAACGTGGCGAAGGATAGCCGACGACAATGATTCCATTCGTCATTCATCTGCATTATCAGTCGCGCCGCGTTCAATGAACAGTTCAGGGCATTCCCTTATAAGCCCGGGTATTATTTTAGTCACCGTTGG
>JAUNBY010000091.1 GCA_030526935.1 Clostridia bacterium | reverse complement strand
GGCGCGCATTTGGGGCTTGCGTCGCGGCAAAACATTTGTATTTGAACGGGAAATATGGTATACTGGGATAAGGTAATCTGCTATTATTGCTTGGGGTGATATGATGGATAACGGCGCCGAATTAATGAGGGAGAGGGAGTATACCGCGCGCGTGCAGCAACTTCTTGCCTGCGCTATACATAAATACCAATCCGACTCGCAGTTCCACGACGAGAGCATAAGAATGATGCTCAGCGACGCGTGGGAGGAATTGCGCATGAAACCAACGGCGCTGTCCGCTCAGGATCTGATGCAATTGTCCTTCGAGATAAACAGAACCATTGCCCGCAAGTCGCTCATAGGCGATTTGTCCGCAAGATACGAGCGGATGCTTCTCAATCCGTTTTTCGGCCGCATAGATTTTCAGGAGGACGGAAGGGATGAAGTCGAGAAGATCGTCATAGGACTTTACAGCCTGCGCGACGAACACGGACAAATTCTCGTTCACGACTGGCGCGCGCCGGTTTGCGACCTTTACTATAACGCCTCACTGGGGCCTGTGTCCTACACCGCCGCCGACGGCGAGATAACGGGCGTCGTAACCCTCAAGCGGCAGTACCGCATGGAGAACGGAAGGCTCAAGTACTTCGTGGACACCGACGTCTCCATCGACGACGACCTTCTGCTGGACATACTGTCAAACGCCACAACAAGGCACATGCGCACCATCGTCACCACTATACAAAAAGAGCAAAACACCGCCATACGCCTGGACGGCGCGCCAGTTTTGTCCGTCACGGGCGCCGCGGGTTCCGGAAAGACATCTGTCGCCATGCACCGCGCGGCCTATCTGATTTATCAGCACCCGGAGACCCTTGATTCGAGGCATATAACCATACTCTCGCCCGGAAGCGCCTTCTCCGAGTACATTTCAAAGGTACTCCCGGACCTCGGGGAGGAAGCGGTCGATTCCGTAACTCAATACGACCTTCTCACGGGCATTATACCCGGCGCCATAGAAACCCCGCTCGAGCAAAACGAGCGCTTCCTTAAAAACGGCGACGACTTCCTTGAGGCGATGCGCAAATCCACGCGCGAGTTCTCGCTGGCGATTGAATCGTACATCGACGAGTACACGAAAGCCGGCCCAGATTTTAAAACCATAGCGCTCGGCGACATCGCGCTCGCCGATGAAGCCGAAATGAAGAATATGTACTCGCGCGAATATACCTCGCTCATACCCGCTCAGCGCATAACGAGAATACGAAGCGTCATCGATACGCGCCTTGAAAGATGGGCCGAAAATCTCAAGACCCAATACCGCCAGAGGATGCTGGGCGATTATACGGGAAGGGATCTGGACATGGCCGTGAACATGGCCGTCTCGCAAAGGCTCGCGCCCGTGAGGCGGCAGGTGAAGAAAATGCTGCAGGCCGACCCGCTGGCGGTCTACGAAAAGGCTCTTAAGCGCGCGGGTCTGTCCTTCTCGTCCGGCAAGCGCCTCAACTGGGAGGACGCCGCTGCCGTGGCCTACATAACGCTGAGGCTCGGTCTGGCCCAGCCGAACAGACTCATACAGCACCTGATAATCGACGAGGCGCAGGACTACGCCGAGATAACGCTGAAGGCTCTGAGGCTTTATTTCCCCAACGCCCGCGTGACGATGCTTGGCGACCTCAACCAGCGCACCACCGCCTGCGACGGGGCTTTATCCGCCAGCGACTGGAACGCGGCGATGGGCGAGATAAACGCGCCCGTGATTAATCTGAGCAAGTGCTACCGCTCGACGCTTCCCATAACGCGTTTTTGCAACGCGCTGCTTCCGCTTCAGTCCATGCCCGGTATGTTCGGGCGCGAAGGCGAGTTCCCCATCATAAGCGAATACGATCCGCAACTTCTCGTAAGCCAGATCGACGAGTGGAAAAAAGACGCGAGCCTGCGGATAATAGGCGTGGTATCGAGGTCTCAGGAGCAGACGGATGAACTGGCGCGGCTTTTCCCCGACGGGGTCGTGCTGACCGGCGAAAGCGACGATTCGCTTCCCGACAGGGGAGTGGTCATAGCCGGATACCACCTGGTTAAGGGTTTGGAGTTCGACGCCGTCGCCGTAGTCTGGCCTGTGACGACGCTGGACGATCAGGAGAGGCGCAGGCTCTACACCGCGTGTTCGAGGGCGCTTCACGCTTTGCGGCTATTTACCGGCAAGGCCCTCATACGCGACATAGGCATAGTCGTATGATAGCCGTCGCGGGCGCGGGCGCGAGCGGCATGATGGCGGCGATCGCCGCGAAAAGGCTGTGCGGGTCGCGTGAGGTTGTATTGTTGGAGCGGCAGTCGCGCGTCGGGAGAAAGCTGCTTTCGACCGGAAACGGCCGTTGCAATATCACCAATCTCGACTGCGAAAATCCCGCGAATTACAATAACCCCGATTTTGTGTCGTCCGTATTGAGGCGGGCGGGGCTTGCGCGGGTGATCGACGCCTTTACCGACATGGGCCTTGGCATAGTCTTCGACGAAGAGGGCAGGGGCTATCCCGAGAGCAACATGGCGGCGTCCGTCCTGGACGCCCTGCGCCTTACGCTCGAGGAGACGGGCGTTCGCGTCGAAACCTCGTTCGAAGTAAAGTCCGCCGCCAGGCGCGGTGACGAATTCATTCTCACGTCCATAGACGGCCGGCGCATAGGCGCGGATCGCGTAATAATCGCCTGCGGAGGCCCCGCGGGGGCGAAACTGGGCGGCGTGTCGTCGGGACACGCCCTTTTGCGCGCGTTCGGACACGATATTATCCCGGCGCTTCCCGTGCTCGTTCAGTTCAAATGCGACTGCGCGGGCGGGCTTAAGGGAATAAGGCGCGTTTGTCCGGCGATTCTCGAAATAGACGGCGAGGCCGTCGCCCGCGAGGATGGGGAATTGCTCTTTGGCGACGGGTATATATCGGGAATAGCGGTAATGAAGCTTTCGCGCTTCGCCGCGGAGCCACTGCGGGCGGGAAGAAAGGTCGAAATGGTGATACGCGCATCTTCCGTTTCAGAGGATGAACTTCGCGCGAGAGCCGCGCTTCTTGGAAATAGAAGACTCGAGGACTTTTTGTCCGGAATAATGCCCAAAAGACTTGGACAGCATCTGATAAAGCTCGCGGGGATATCGCCCCTTTCGAGAAACGCGGCTTCCCTCTCGGACGCGGAAATCGCCGGGCTTTCGGATATCATGTCAGGCTGGCGCGTACCCGTAACGGGGACGTTTGGCTTTGACAGCGCTCAGGCGACGAGGGGCGGAGCCGATACCCGACAATTTCTTCAGACCCTCGAATCCCGGCTGGTAAAGGGGCTTTACGCCTGCGGAGAGGTTCTTAACGTCGATGGCGACTGCGGGGGATTCAACCTCCACTGGGCCTGGGCGTCGGGGATAGTAGCCGGGGAAGAAGCCGCGGGCTTACGGCGGATTTAGCCGGTTATGAAACTGAAGCGGTATAATACCCGCTTGTCTGCCGGCTTTTGCCGGGATTTTTGCGGTTTCGGGTATATATATCCGGTCGCGAAATGAACAAAACGCCCTCTTAGCGCGTCTATAAATGGGAGGTATTATATGTATTATTATTTTGATTCGACGATGCTACTCGTACTTCCGGGGCTGCTGCTCGCGATGTGGGCGCAGTACAGGGTCAAAAACGCCTACAGGGAATTCAGCAGGGTGTATTCCCGAAGCGGGCTGACGGGCGCGGAGGCCGCCCGCAGGATACTTGACGCCGCGGGGCTTTCGGACATACGCATAAACCGCGTCTCGGGCGAACTGAGCGACAATTTCGATCCGACGAAGAACGAGCTTAACCTGTCCGACGGCGTATACGGCTCTACGTCCATATCGGCCATAGGCGTAGCCGCGCACGAGTGTGGCCACGCGATGCAAAAATCGGACGGATACGCCATGCTCTCGATGCGCTCTTCCATAGCGCCTATAGTGAGCATAGGCTCCAACCTCAGCTGGCCTATATTTCTCATCGGCATGATTTTCAGCATGCGCCCGCTTATACTGGCGGGGATAATACTGTTCTCGCTCATCGTGGCGTTCACGCTGATAACGCTGCCCGTCGAGTTCAACGCCAGCAGGCGCGCCGTCGCCTGCATAGAAACGGGCGGCTATCTGGCCGACGACGAAATCCGGGGCGCGAAAAAAGTCCTCAACGCCGCCGCGCTCACGTACGTCGCGAGCGCCCTCAACGCCATTTTGCAGCTCGCGCGGCTATTGCTGCTATCCAACCGGCGCGGCAGGGATTGACGGATATCGCCGCTCGTATCGCCGCGACTTCCCGTGTCCATCCTGCCGCGGCGCACTTATGAGAATACAGCGCGGGAGGCGCGCGTCGCGCGCCTCCCGCCATATATTTATCCTATAACCGTCACCTGCACCGTGCGCTTGCGTGCCCGGGTTTTGTCGAAGTCAATGAAATATATGTAGCCGAAATCGCCCAGATCCATCCGTCCGTCTATCAGGGCGATATTCTCGCTGCGCCCGATGAGGGCGCTTCGAAGGTGGGCGTCGGTATTGTGGCAGCCCCTCGCGTCCTCGCCGTGTTCGGCGGCGAATACGAGCGCCTTTGGGCCGGGATGAAGGTACATGCCCTCGCGACGGCAGGTGGGGATTATATCCTCGAATACGTCCACGAAGTCCTGCTGGAGCGTCTCAAGACCCGTCATGGACATGTCGAAGGCCGCCTCCTGCGTTATCACCGAGCAGGTGGTGTGGTGAGAGTACACCGAAACTATGCCGTCCTTAATGCCGGAGCGGGCGACGATTTCGCGCGCCTGGTCGGTTATATTGTGAAATGTCTCTATGCCGTTGTTGCTCATAACCTCGATGGATTCGCGATAAACCATATGCGTTCCTCCTCAGATTCTGTCAAGCTTTGCCAGGTCTTCCCGCGCCTTTTTGACGTATTTGACCATTTCATCCAGCAATTCGTAGGGCTTCTCCGCCCTCAGTATTCCGCTGGCCGACCCTGCCGCTTCGGAACCTGCCATTATGAAGTCGTAAATCTGCTGCGCGGTCGTTATCCCCGCCGCCTGCTCGACCAGTATGTTCGGGTCTATGGCTTTTACCGCGTCTATGGCCTGTTTGACATAGCTCATGTCGCTCGCGCAGGTTCCGCCTATAAGCTCTGACGGCTCGGGATTTATTATATCCGGATGAAGCTGGGCTATGGCCCTGGCTTCGTCTATGGTGTCGGCGCAGACGAATGTGAGAAGGTCGAGCTCGTTGGCGCGGTCAATGCACTTTTTGATCTGACCCAGCGTCATGGGTCGTTCGCAGTGGTTGAGAACCACGCCCTGCGCGCCCGCAGCCTTTATAGCTTCGGGCAGCACGTCCGCCATGCCCCGGCCGGGGCGCAGCGCGTCCATGTAGGGAGCCAGGACTATGAGCTTTTCGGTGTTCTCGGCAATGCGCCTTATCTCGGTATAGGGCGCTATGAACATCACGTCCACGTCGTACTTAACCGCCGCCTTCTCGCACTCGAGGGCGAAGTCGTATACCGCGTCTCCGTAAATGTAATTCTTGACGCTCGTCTCAAAATACGGTACGCGCACCTTGCGTTTCATTGCATCATCAATCCTCCCGGTTAATTTGAACCGGCGCAAACCGCCGATTGCATACATAAGTATTCTACAACGCCGGGCAATCGGCGTTCAACCGCGCGCGGTGATTGTTTTGTTAAGGTCGGCGTATAATATAAACTTCCACGCGGCCGAAGGGACGGACGCGCAAGGCGTCCGTCCCCGGTCGGTCGATAAATCTAGACGACCTTCGCGTACAATCCCCCGTCAAGCTGCGTTATCGTGAGCGCCGCCAGCGTGTCGGCGGACGTATCCCCCGTTATGGCGAAGGGCTGGGAGGAAATCACGGCAAACTCATTTCCCGCTCCGGTCGAGGTGAACACGGCCTGCGATACGACGCTTCCGGGGCTTCCGGGGCGCTTGTTTATCGAGACTATGGAGCCGGGGAGCGCCACGCCGTCGAGTATGTTCGTAAGCTGCGTGTTGACGGTCGAGTTCGCGGGAAGGGACATGGTAAACGTCGCCAGGAAGGTTCCGGCCTTGTTGACGGTGACTATGCCCCCGTCGAGTTCGAAGGAATCGGAGGCGTCGGATACCGAGTCGAGCGCTATGACGCCGTTTTGCGCGGACACCGCCACGGCTCCGGTCTGCGCGAAGTAGGCGTAGGATGTGACGGCGGGTATCGGCCTGTAGCAGGGCGGATCCGGCGGAGGCGGCGGCAGCGGAGGCTGGCACGGGCAATCGGGACTCGGAGGACAAGGTCCGGTATATATTACGTTTCTCACATAGGGCGCGGGGCATCCGTCGGGACAGGCGCAGTCCGCCGTTGTGTAAACCACGGGAACGCCTGTCGTGCGTTCGGCGGCGCGCGTATATCCGCAATGGTGATGGTAGCAGCCGTATCCGCAATTGCCGGGGAGGTTATTTCCCGCGCAACCGGAACAGCCGGAACTATTTGCGCGGCCGCTTATTCGACTCAGTCGTGAACGGCCGGTTGGATTTATTACGTATGACACGTTCAATGCTCCTTTCACAGGGAATCCATTGCATACTATTCGGGCTGAGCCTGCCGCGTGTCAAAGAGGGGAAGCGGCAACGCGCACGTCCCAAGCCCTATAAGATGGGGAATTACGGCCTGTTTAGCCGCTATAGGGTCGCCGTTGACGTCGAAGGCGAGCGCGTCAAGCGAGTGAGGGTCGACAAGCTTCGAGCCTTTTACGAACACGCGCTTTTCTGGATGGCACAAAAGCGCCCCTACGACGTCGCGCCTGTATACGTAGTTTACGCATCGGTGTTTCAGGCGGCGCTTCTGGCGGGAATCGAGCTGTCCCGACGAAAAGCCCTGCGCGTCGAACGCCACGCAGCGGGCGGATTCGTTTTCGGCGACCGCTATGGAGTAAAGGGCGTTGTGCCCGCCCTTCGAATGCCCGGTCGTGACGAGCGGACCGACTTTGTAGTTGTTTATGAACCTCTCCACATCCCGGTACTGTATGGAGCGGTTGAAGGGCGAGAGTATATTGTCTACCCAATCGACGTTGCTCACAACGCAGCCCGGCGCGGACTCGCTTCCCCGAAACGCCAGAACCGTCTCGTCGCCGCCCTCGAAGGCAAAGGCGACGAAGCCGTTTGAGTCGTTGTGGTTTATGTAGCCGGCGATGATAAGATCGCGTATAGCGCAGTTCGACAGGACAGGTTTGAGGGAATCGGCGTCGTCCCTTGTAAAATCAGCGCATTGCGGGGGATGGGCTATGATTTCCTCCGCCATCATTCCGGCGCTGAGGCAACAGCCTATGCGCTTTAGCGTGTTGTCGGGAGGGTCGTAGTATATAAGCCTGTTTATAAGGGCCAAATCTCTCGGCGTCATCATATGAACAACCTCCATATCGCGGCCGTTGCGCAGCACAACGCCGCCCCGAAAAGCGTGGGAATAACGGCCGCCGCGATCGTCCACCTGACGCTCCCGGTCTCCTTTTTGACCGTCAACAGCGCCGTCGAGCACGGCCAGTGGAACATGGTGAATATCATCGCGCATACCGCGGTGAGGGGAGTCCAGCCGTTCAGCGCGAGAATCCGTCCCGTTTCCGCGGCAGCGCCGGTTTCGGCGAGCGTTCCAAGCGACTGATACAGCATCATGGCGACAGGAAGGACGAGTTCGTTAGCCGGAAAGCCCAGTATGAAGGCCGAAAGCATGACGCCGTCCATTCCCATAAGGCGCCCCACTGGGTCAAGCGATTGGGCGAAAAGCCTTATAAGCGGAGCATCGCCAACCTCGACGGCGCACAGTATCCATATTATCACGCCCGCCGGAGCCGCTATGGAAATTGCGCGGCCGAGTACGAATATCGTCCTGTCGAGAAGCGAGCGCGTTATGACCCTGCCTATCTGGGGCTTGCGGTAAGGAGGAAGCTCCATGGCGAAGGACGAGGGAACGCCCTTCAAAACCGTACCCGACAGTATCGACGAGGCCAGCATGGTCGCCATCACCGACAGCGCGACAAGACATGTCAGGGCTATCGCGGAAACGACGGCGGAACCGGTTGAGGCGACGTATACGCTTATCAGGAGAATCAGAAGCGGAAAGCGGCCGTTGCAGGGAACCATGGAATTCGTGAGTATGGCTATGAGCCTCTCGCGGGGGGAGTCGATTATGCGGCAGCCCGTTATCCCCACAGCGTTGCAGCCGAATCCCATGAGCATCGTAAGCGACTGTTTGCCGCAGGCTTTGCACTTTCTAAGGCAGTTGTCGAGGTTGAACGCCACCCTCGGAAGATAGCCCAGATCCTCGAGCAGGCTGAAAAGCGGGAAGAATATGGCCATCGGCGGAAGCATTACCGATACGACCCACACGCATACCTTTACAAGCCCCTGAGCCAGAACGCCTTCGAGCCACGCGGGAGAGCCAAGGTCTGTCAGAAACCGAGAAAACGCCCGCTGAAAAGCGAAAAGCGGCTCGGACAGCCACGATGAGATTACATTCGAACCGGCGATCGTTATATAAAACACCAGCGCCATGAGCGCGAGCATCGCGGGCAGGCCGACCTTGCGCCCCGTCAAAAGGCGGTCTATAGCCGTTTGCCGGGCGATACGCGCGCGGTTGGCCGCGCCGACGGCGTTGACGGCGAGGCTTTCGCTCCTTATGTACAAAGACGAGGCTATGCTCGAACGGAGGTTTATGTCGCGGGAGATCTCCTGCAGAGCCATAAGTCTTGGGTATTGCGGCGGACAGGCGGCTATGGCCCGCAAGACGGCTGGAGCGTAGCGCGTTGGTATGGGGTCGGGCGCGTTTGCGTCTATAAAGGCGTCGGCGAGCGCCGGTATGCCCTCGCCCGTTCTGGCGCTGACGGCTTTTACGACGACGCCGAGTTCCCTTGAAAGGCGATCGGTATCTATGGATATTCCGTCTTTTCGCGCCTCGTCTACGAGGTTTACGCATACGATTACGCTTTTTGAAACCTCCATGGCCTGAAGCGCGAGCGGAAGCGATCTTTCAAGGGCGCCCGCGTCGCAGACGACGCAAATTTTCGAGTAATCGTTTGAAAGTATGAATTCGCGGACGATTTCCTCCTCCTCAGAACGCGCGCAGAGGGAATACGCGCCGGGAAGGTCTATTACATCTATTCTCTCTCCTTTGTGCTCGAAGCTCCCGCGAGCCACGGCGACGGTCTTGCCCGGCCAGTTGCCCGTGTGCTGGCTAAGGCCGGTAAGCCTGTTGAAAAGGGACGATTTGCCCACGTTTGGATTTCCCAAAAGAGCGATGGTCATAATACCGCCTCCTCGCATACGGCGATTTTGTTGGCGTCGGCGTTTCGAAGCGCTATGATCGCGCCCCTGATGTAGTAGGCTTTGGGGTTTCCGGCGGCGCTCGCGTAAAGGCATCGCGTTGTGGCCCCGGCGGTAAAACCAAGATCCAATATCCTCTGCGACATGGAGTCATCTCCCAATACCGACATAACGCGCGCTGTTTCGCCCGCTGCTAAACTGTCCAGTCTCTTTGAAAGCATTATAATTCCTCCAATCAATGCCATGGGCATCAAATAATGCCATAGTATTCGCGGGCTATATGGGGCGTTACCGCCGGGCGCGCTTGCGATATATAAATCTGCCCGCCCGGCGCAAAGTCTTTGCCGTCCGGTGATTTGCCGCATTCGCGGGTTGATTTTTCTCTTGCTAAATCCGCCCTCAAATGCTATACTATAAGTGGGGAAATGGCTTTGGATAAGGCATTGGCAGACGACGAGACGCGTTGATATGGAGCGTGATAAACATGCCTGAAGAAAACAACAACCCGAC
>JAUNBY010000557.1 GCA_030526935.1 Clostridia bacterium | reverse complement strand
GCCATCGAGGTTAAACGCCTGAATGCAGCCCTTATACTGCATGTATTTCTGGAGGGTTTCTACCGTTATGCTCCTGCTGTCGTCGCTTCGCCCGGACGCTACTACAAGCAGGTAGTGTCTGGGGCCTAACTGGCCTATGGCGGCACGGGGATTGAGGTCGTCTATGCCGAACGGATAGCTCTTTGGAAGCTTGACCAGTTCGCCATCCCGTATGAGAACGGGGCCAAAGCAGAAACACTGATATATATTTCCCTGCAAAGCCGCTATTTCCTTCTTCTTATCGGCAGCCGATATGCAATGAAGGTCGCCTTCGTAATCCACCACGAGCAAATCCAAATCGTTCGACAGGCTTTTGGACAGGACTACGCCCTGCCTTACAAGATACCCTCCGCTTCGATTCTGATAAAAGTCGCCATTTATAGAAACGACGGCGTTTACGCGCCTGCTCAGCTTGACTATGCCAGCCCGCGCGGAATTCTTCGGCGTGCCCGCGATCGCGGTTCTAAACTGGCTGGCGTGGGCTATAGTAACGTCGGCTACATAATAAAGCGTCCCATCGTGCTTTTCGCGGTAGCCCGTGACGGTTATGCTGTCATCATGATAGGTCTTTGTCGCGGAATCGTAGTTCTCTCTTTTTACCTCACCCCCTCCGGAAAAATCGGACATCGACAGTTTGATAACGGGGGTGGGCGAGGGCGAGGCGCTAATTTCAATCGCGGCCGCGGTTGACGACGCGGGAGAAACGAGCGGGACTGACGCGGTTTGCGGGAAGGGCGTAGCGTCGGTTGAAGAATTGACGTTGACAAAAGGAGTATATAAGGCGTTTTCGTCGCCGATGGGAGTATCCGCTAAAGTTGAGATGGCGTCTTCGCCTTCGTCCCATTGCAGGTCATCGCCGTCGGCGGAATCAACCGGCGTCGAAAGGTATTCCGACGACGCGATCAGGGTTTCCATCTCGTCTACATTTCCGCTCGAAGGCACAAGCGGAACCAGCAAAAGCGCCAGCAGCGCGAACATTACCGCCAATCCACCCGGTGGAAAGCCCGCCCTTTTTCTTTTCACACTTTATACCTCTCAGTGACAATATACCATAATTATACAATAGCATATCGCGGTTTACAAGGGTTTTCGCCGACACAAATATTATTGTTTCGCGCGGTTCGCATTTTTCAAGTTAATATAAGAGGACGGATTTGCGAATCCGTCCCCCTCGCTTCGCCTGAAGGCTATGGCGTCGTATAAACGCGCCAGTGGCTTTCGCGCCTCGCGAGAATGAAAATTCATCACAAATCCGTCGCTCTTATTTTCGTCAGTTGTTTAGAGCGTGTTGATACGAGCGCTCAACGGCGATCTTTCCGCCTCTTTTTGCGTTCCTCTGCGTTGTCGTCGATCGACGTAACGCCACTACGCCCTCCCTCCTCCGCTTTGATGGACACAAAAACTGTCGAAAATCTCACCATTTCGGCTCATGTCAACACACTCTAGCCCGCAATCTTCGCGGCGATTTTGTCACCGCAGAGTTTGCCCGAAGTGAGCGCCCAGCCGTTGGCTGCGCCGCCGAAGGTAACATAAGCCTTCTTCTCGCTGAAGAGCACGCCCATGCTGTCGGTTCCGACGGCATACAGGCCCTCGATGGGAGTCTCGCCGTCCGTGCGCAGCACCTGGAATTCGGCGTTGATATCCAGTCCGCCGCAAGTGGTATAGCAATAAGGCGCGCCGATCATGGCGTAATACG
>JAUNBY010000090.1 GCA_030526935.1 Clostridia bacterium | reverse complement strand
GCCATTCTTTCTGATGTACGAACTGGGAATGGACATGGCATCTCTGTATTTTGCTACCGCGCGTCGTGAAAGTATTATGCCCTGTTTGCCGAGAATTTCAACCAGCGTCTGGTCGCTCAGGGGCTTATCCGCGCTTTCTGAAGCTATAAGCTCTTTGATGACGCGCTTAATCGAAGCGCTGCTGTCTGTTCCCTCTTCGTTTACGCTTCTGGCGAGGAAAAACCTGTACGGAAATACTCCCCATTCGCAATAAAGGTACTTCCCCTGAATGGTCCGGCAAACCGTAGAAACATGAAGATCCATACTCCGCGCCAGGTCTTTCGTCGAAAGGAGCGCAATATCGCCGCTCCCGTTAAGGAAAAACTCACGCTGCGCGTCTACGATGTACCTCGTCAGCCTTTCAAGCGTCTTTCGGCGTTGATGGACAAAACGGATTAGTTGCTCGGCATCCCGGCGTTTTTCCTCGATAAACGCCGATTCCCCCGCGTTGATATCGGATTTACATATCTCGTCATAGTCTCTGTTGAGCGAAAGTCTCTTTCCCCACGGGCATTCGACTTTATAACCCGTTTCAGTACGGATAACAAAGGCGTCCGGCAACGCGTAGTTTTCCTGCGGTGATCCGTCTGTATAGCCGTTGGCGGGTATAGGGCGAAGTCTGCGTATATGCGCGATCGATTCCTGCAGCGCGGCTCGTCCGACACGCAATTCTTTCATCATGTATGACATATGTCCATGAGCCAATGCCTCAAGATGGTATTTCACTATATCGATTGCGAGGGCGTCTACGGGCTTCTCTCTTTCCAGTTGGATTATCAGGCAATCCGCCAGATCCACGGCGCCAACGCCAGCCGGTTCCATGCTTTGAAGGACTTTCAGAACATCGCCGGATACCTTATCGGCGACCTCCCGGGATATATAGCCGCGTTCGTCCAGATTCTCGATGAGATAGCGCAGTTGCGCCATTTTCGGGTAGCCGGACGGGATCTGTTCCATGAGTTCTCCGCGCAGGCTCCTTTCCTCGCGCAAATACCTCTCGGGCAGCCAGTCCACGCCCAATACTCCCGCCGCTTCCCGTTGAACCCTTTTCCCAAGAAGCGGAAGGTGTGGCGCCTGTTCCGTCTGGAATTCCAGAAGCGGATTTTCCGTAGCCGCGTCAGAAATAAACCTGGTCAATTCCCAGGCGTTCATACTGAGGATTCTCACCGATTGGTGAAGTTGCGGCGCCAGTACCTGCTGTTGCTTTTCGCTGACCTCTAAACGCACGCCTTACACCCCGCTATTCTGAACACACTTCTTTATATCATAATAACCTCTGCAAGTCAAGTTTTGATTCGAATGCCAAAGTCCATTTCTCTGGCAGTTCTATGACAGCGTTCAGAACAGCGCCATAACGATATACAACATAACCGGAAGCGTCACAAGCGCAAACAGGTAACTTACGCAACATACGCACGCTGTAATATGGCTGTTTTCCCCATCCGACTCCTGAAATATTATAGGATTAAGAGGTAGCGGCATAGCAAGGAACAAAGCCAGTATAGCGAGCATTTCTCCGCGAAGCCCCAGCAAATAAGCCAGTCCGACAACCGTGACCGGAATTGCGACCAGTCTCATCAACACGACGGTCGCCACCAGGCGGTTGAACGCGATTCTGATATTGCAACTGGCAAGTATATACCCTATGAGAAGCATAGAAACCGGACTCACGCATCGCGCGGCGGATGTCAACGCGGATGAAACAAACCCCGGAATCTCGATTCCAAGAAGGCCCAGCGCCAAGCCCGACGCTATAGCCAGCACTGTCGGCGAAAACAGGGCGCGACTTACGGGAACCCGCACATTTGTTATCATCCGCCTGCCATAGGTATAAACGCATACGGAAAACGCCATTGAAAACAGTATATAATCGCTAAGCACCGCGCTGCCAAAAAGCGCGGTTACAAGAGGATAACCTATATAGCTGAAATTTGGAAAAGCCAGATAGTAAGCGATCATAGGTCGAAGCGATATGTCTTTTGTCATCGCCTTTGCCGCCAAACGCGACGATACTATCGATGCGGCCAACAACAATATAGAATACAGTACAATCCGCCATTTTGTCTGAATCACGGCTAGCGTAATATTTGACGAGAGATTGTCTATTATCAACGCCGGCATAAACGCGTTAACCAGAACCTGCGAGAGGCTTTTGGGCGCGCTTTCAGGCAAAAGCCCGCGTTTCTTCATCACAAATCCCGCAAGCGCCAATAGCACCATGACCCCTATCTGAGAAAATGGGAGCGCAAAAGCGTCGTTCATCAATTGTCCATCCCTTCTCAACGCCCCGTATTATAAAGTATAAATATCAGCCCATACCTTTAATTCGGTCATATAGCGAAGTAAAGATACGGGCTAATCGTTTCCCTCAAAACGGTTCATTAGTCTTCCTGAGCCGTAATCTCACTGCTCCCGGTCGCTTTTTTATTGAACAGCTTCACTAAAATCGGGGAAAATAAGCCGATTATTACCAGAAGCGCCAATATTATGGAGATTGGACGGGAGAAAAAATATCCGAGCATGTCCCCGCGCGAGAACATAAGCGCCTGCCGCCAGTTCTTTTCCGCCATAGGCCCCAGAATAAGGCCCAGTACGACGGGCGCGGTTGCGAAACCCGTCTTGCGGGCGAAGTAGCCGATCAAACCGAATATTACCATGATATATACGTCTACAATGCTGTTATTTATGGCGAAAGAGCCTATAGCCGACAGTGCTACGATGATGGGACAGAGTATTATCATGGGAACGACGCTCACCTTGACGACCTGCTTGGCCACAAGCAGACCTATCACGCCCATGAGTATATTGGCGACGAGAAAGCCCAATATCATGGTATAAGTTATATCTCCCTGCGCGACGAACAAATCGTTTCCGGGCACCAGTCCCTTTATCATTAAGCCGCCCAGCATTATTGCGGTTACTCCGCTGCCGGGGATTCCCAGCGTCAGCAGAGGAATAATCGCTCCTCCCGTAACGGCGTTGTTTGCCGCTTCCGACGCCGCAATGCCCTCTATAGCGCCGTGACCGAATCTTTCAGGATGTTTTGAACGCTTCTTGGCCGTATTGTAAGCCACCCACGATCCTATGTCCGCGCCCGCGCCAGGCATAATGCCGATAAGCAATCCTATTACAGAGGATATGCCTACCGTTGGCAGAATCTGCTTCATTTCCTGACGGGTGGGCAGCACCTTGCCCTTCAAAAGAGCGCTTGGATTGTCGAGTATGACCTTTTTTCCCTTTACGAGATCCTCGACGGCGATCATAACCTGAGATATGGAGAACAGGCCTATCATCGCGGGTATGAGCTGTATACCCGATTCAAGCGCGATTACTCCGAAGGTATATCGGGGAGTTCCGTTCATAACGTCAAGGCCGATGCAACCTACAAGCATTCCCAATAAGCCCGACATAAGACCCTTGACCATCGAATCTCCAGCGAGACTTCCTATTATAGTCAGTCCGAAAAGGGCGAGGAGGAAGTATTCAAGCGAGCTGAAAAGCAATGAGATCTTCGCCAGAGGAGGCGCGATAAACAGCAGCATAAGAGCCGAGAAAGTTCCTCCTATCATGGATGAAACCGTCGATATGCCCACCGCTTTTAATCCCTGACCCTGTTTGGTAAGCGGAAATCCGTCCAGCGCAGTGGCGGCTGAAGATGGAGTTCCCGGGGTGTGAATGAGACAAGCCGTAATGCTTCCGCCATATATCGCGGAGGTATATACCGCCGCCAGCAGCGTAAGGCCCGCCGCCGTACCCATTCTGAATGTTATGGGTATTAGAAGCGCTACCGCCATACTCGCCGACAGCCCCGGGAGAGCGCCTACGACCATTCCCGCTAAAGTTCCGACTATAAGGGATGTCCATACTTCGACAGTAAAGAACATCTGCAATACTTCACCGACCATATGTATATCTCACCTCCCGTTAAACAATACTCGTCTTCAGCCAGACGACAAACAGCAAGTATATAAAAACAAGGTATCCGCAGGTTATAACCCCGATTTTCCATATGGGGCGCACCTTGAGCACAAACATGTACGCTACCATCATAACAGCCGTCGCCGGGAAATATCCGAGCCACTTAAACAGGAACACATATGCAATAATGCCCGCGAAATACAACAGCGGCATGAGCGTTTCGCGCATGGTAAACTTGTTCTGATATTTTCCCGTAAACGCCTGCACGACCATAATTGTATTTAGCAGGGCAAACAGCGCAATTATCATTCGGGGGAAGAGCGCGCTGTCCGGAAGCATTGAATTGGTTATAACAAACGCGAAAATCAAAAACGCGTAGATTACAGCGCCAATTACAAGTTCGTGGCAGAGTTTTTTATGAGCCATATCGTCCTCCGATCCGCTTCTGCGGCCGTCCCGTCGATGTGACGGGGCGGCCGCAGATCAGCAGTGTTTTATTGTATGCCGTATATAGCCATTGCCGTATCGATATCCGCCTTCAGGAAATCGGCATATTCTTCCTGCGGCACAAAGTTCGTCACGGCGCCTATTTCTTCCAGAGCCGCGATTGTAGCCGGGTCGTTTATGGCTTCGACGAGGGCTGTGTAAAGTATATCGCGCACTTCGGGATCGACGCCATGAGGCAAACCGTAGCCGCGCGAAGACGAGCCTACTATATCGCCAAAGCCCAATTCGGCGCAGGTGGGTATATCGTCCATAAGGGATACGCGTTCGGGCGCAAATACGCACAGAACTTCGAATGTGCCATTCTTCTTGCCCGTCAAAACGTCGGATACGTTGCCCACAAGCAGATCCGCGCTCCTGTTGAGAAGGAAGGTTTCGTTGTCCTTGGCTCCGCCGGTGGTTACGATTTCTATCATGGTTCCAAATTCCTTGTTAAGCCTCTCTACGATCGTTCCGTCGTCGGACATAATGCCGCTGGCGGAAGCGCCGACCAGCAATACGTTGTTCTTTGCGTACTCTATCATGGATGCCAGGTCGGTAAAGCGGGTCTCGTCAGCGCGAATGGCTATGACGTTATAGTCCGAGACCTCGTTGCACAGCAGATCCAGCGCGGTATAGTCATATTCCCTCGGATTGGCGGTATCGTATCTGCCGAGGTTATAGTTGGGGGTATTGACAAGACAGAATGTGTAGCCGTCGGGCTGAGTATTCCTTATCATATCAGTCCAGCATACCCATCCGCCGCCGCCGGTAAGATTCTCGACGACGACAGGCTGGCCGATTTTCTCCTGCAGCGTATTGGCGAGTATGCGGCAAAGCAGATCGGAGCTTCCGCCCGCGGAATAACCGCAAACCAGCGTGATGGGCTTGGTGGGATAGTCAACCGCCATAGCAACGCCTGTCATTGAAAGAACCATGGCCAGAACCAGGATAACACTAACCAGTAAACGTGACTTCTTCATGATGAAATACCTCCTGTAATAATTATGTTGTGTTGTAGTCTGCGCGCGTCGTCTTAATGGAACCGTTTCTGTCGGAAAAGCCCCACCTCCCGTTCCGCATTCATAAACATTATACTTCTTCGCAGCCGATTTCAGCGAGCTTTGAATCGACCCAGGGACGAACGTAACTGTTGTTTTCCAATATATTTTTAAGTATATCCGCTTCTTTTGCCATTACCAAGCGAGTCTTCTCCGCGAGCTCTTCTGCTTCTTCGGGTCTGAGCACCAGCACTCCGTCGCTGTCGCCGACGACGATATCCCCCGGATGAACGACGACGCCGCCCAGCGTTATTTCCCCGCGCAACTCGCCCGGGCCATTTTTATAAGGGCCGTTGGGCGTAATGCCACGGGCGTAAACATGAAAATCCTTCAATTCGGCGATCTCGTCGCAGTCGCGTATGCTTCCGTCTACGACGATTCCCACAATGCCCCTCGTTTTGCAATAGGTGGCCATGAGCGATCCAAATATGGAGCGCTCGGTCATGCCGCCGGCGTCTATCATTATAACGTCGCCGGGTTTCGCCATATCCATGGCTTTGTGAAACATCAGGTTATCTCCCTGTGCGACCTTTATGGTAAACGCCGTTCCGAGCATCTGACCTTTTCCCGCGCCAATCGGCTTTATATCTGAACATACCGCCGCGGTGCGGTTCATGTTGTCGTCTATATTCGCTACCGGCATACCCCTGAATGCCTCTACAACAGCCTTGTCGGGTCGCGCGTAATCCGGATAGATCCTGCATCCAATATTGCTCATAATCGCATCTCCTCGTTTTAGTGTTATGCTATCAAAATGCCCTTTGACGAGACGACTCCTTTATTCGCGACGTATTTCGCGTCGACCCGCCTTGCATTAAGCGCCTTGTTTACCAGTTCAAAGGCCAGCCGCAACTGCGTTTGCTGTGAGGTGTCCCCGTAAAAAGCGCTGTGACAGGTGAGAACTACATTGTCCATTTTAAGCAGGGGATTATTCTCATCGACAGGTTCCTTTTCAAACACGTCTAGTCCCGCAAAACGAATTTCACCGCTGTGCAAAGCGTCAATAAGCGCCGCTTCGTCAATCAGTCCGCCGCGCGCGATATTTATAAGCATCGCGTCGTTTTTCATCATGCGGAAGGCGGCGGAGTTGAATATGCCCTTCGTCTTATCGTTAAGCGGCGCGTGTATGGATATAATGTCCGATGTGGAAAGCATCCGTTCGAAGTCCATAAACGACGCGTCATACCTTCGCCTGACGTCTCCATCCACAAACGGATCGCAGACCGCTACCCTCATTCCGAATCCGTCGTGCATGATTTTATATAAAGGCCGGGCGGAACCTCCAAAGCCGTACAGACCGAGAGTCAGGCCCTTCAGATTGCGCGGTTGAAAGTACTTCGCCTTTGGCCATTCTCCGGCTCGAATATGGCGGTCGTAATAAGCCGTGTTGCGGTTAAGCGCCAGTATCAGAGACGCCGCGTGAGCCGCGAGCTCGTCTACGCAAAAATTAGGCATGAACATCGCGAGAACTCCCGCGTCGGTCGCGGCCTTCAGGTCTATGGAATTGACTCCAATGCCAAATCGCTGCACAAGCTCGAGCCGTCCGAGAGAGTTTATAACCTTCGCGGTTATAGGGGGGTTACCCGTCCCCAATATTGCCTGGGCATCGGCGCATCCCTCGATAATCTCTTCCTGAGAAGTAAAATGCTCCAGTGCGAGATCAATGTCGTTTTTCGCAAATTCAATTCGCAATGTATTTAGTTTATCCAACGATACGCTTCCGTAGTTTTTGTCGACAACCACCGCTTTTTTCACAGTTTCACCTCCATGTATCATTACATACCATAGAAGCAAATTCCGTGCCAAGTCGCGGAGAATGCGAAATAATTTTTTCAGCCGTCGTATAGCGCGAAATTCATCGCTCATATCGACGGCTTATTTTATTTATTACTGTTGTTTCGAAAAATGCATTGCAATATGCATTTTTATATATTGCATTTTGCAATCATTCTGACTGCATCTGATTGAGCTTGCGCCACAGCGTGGTGACATTTATCCCAAGCAGATTCGCGCACGCCGTCCTGTTTCCCCCGGTTTGAGCCAAAGCGCGTCGTATATAGTCTTTTTCGTGTTCGCGCAGCGTTGTAAACGTTTCCGTTTCACGGCAGTCGTTGAGTTCCATACCGGCGATGACGGTCGCGAAGGTCTCCATGGTGATTTGATCCGACGCCGAGAGTATTATGAGCTTTTCTATCATATTGTCGAGCTGACGCACATTGCCGCGCCATTCCATGCGCTTCATTCTGGCTATGACGTCGGAATCGAAGCGCTTTATAAAGCGACCCAGTTTTTTGTTTTTGCGGCGAAGCATGTCGTAAGAAAGCACTTCTATGTCGTCTATACGTTCGCGCAGGGGTGGTATTCGCAATTCGAGAACCGAAAGGCGATAGTATAAATCCTCTCTGAATTTGCCGGCTTTAATCATGCCGAACAGGTTCTTATTGCTTGCCGATATTATGCGCACATCTACCGGAAGCACCCTGTCGTCTCCTATGCGCATGATTTCCTTTTCCTGAATGGCGCGCAGAAGCCTGGCCTGCATGGAAAGAGGTATCTCTCCCACCTCGTCCAAAAAGAGCGTTCCGTTATTTGCCAGTTCAAACATGCCTACGCGCCCCTCGTTCCTGGCGCCCGTAAACGCCCCCTTGACATATCCAAACAGTTCGCTTTCAAGCAGGTTCTCCGGCAGCGCCGCGCAATTGACGGCGACAAACGGCCCCATCTTCCGTTTGCTCGCGTTATGAATGCTTTGGGCAAAATACTCTTTTCCGGTTCCGCTTTCACCGGTTATCAGTATCGTCGAGGCATACGCCGCATAAGCTTTGGCGACCTCTATCGTGCGCTTTATGGCCTCGGATTCGCCCGATATATCGTGAAATGTTCGTTTGGCAACCAGTCCCTTGCGCGTCAGGGATTTTCGCGCGAGCCGGCTTATTTCCTCCGCTTCATTGACGTCTCTCAAAAGCATCAGGTATCCGCGATAAGCCACGCCCTCGCCCATATCCTTTCTGGTAATCGTGACATATTTGGCCTTCTCATCAGCTTCCTGAAGCCTCGCGTCCATAATATCAACGATGCGACACTGCCTGAGCACATCCGACACCGGCAGACCTTTTACCATATCGGCGGGCTTTCCCAGCATCTGCTCCGCCGAGTGATTTATCAGAGAAACGTTTCCGTCTGTATTGACCGCTATCATGCCGTCGTGCGTAAAGTCCATCACGGCCTGCATAACCCGCTCGCGTTCTTCCCTCGCCTTTTCTACCTGTACGAGCATCTGCGCGTTGGACAGCGACAGTTCGACCATGCGCTTGTCAATGCCAAAGAGTATGCCGATTTTCCCGTTGCGCTTCGCCTGCTCGACGGCCGGGGTCGAGCTTATGACAACATCGTAATCGCCGTTTTTTATAGCCTCGTCCGCCTGCTCAGCCAAGGGTCTTTCAAGAGAATATTGCAACAGATCTATCTTTACGTCGCGATCCTTAAAAAGCGAAATGGACTGCATGACGGATAAAGCGGCTATACCGCTGCTGACTATCAATATGCGGTTTGAATAGGCCAGAGCCTCGTTAATTGCGTCTACGAATTCAATTTGTCCGTAGCTGATTTCAAGCGTCGGTATCGACAGCTTCTGTTGCAGATATCTGGCTGTAGCGCCCGTGCTTATAACCACGCGAACGCCCTTATGGAGCACGTTTTGCGTCACCTGATACGCCACGTCCATTGAGCCGAAAAGGACAGGGTATTCAAGCCCGTCGTCGCGCAGAACCTCGCGGATGGTATCGATCATTTTTGTGTTTGGCATCACAAACAATATATCGTAATTCACGTTTATAACCTCCGGTCATTTACTAAACTGCGTACCATTATATTCGCGGAGACTGTCTCATCCGGCACGTAATTTTAGGGAGGGGAAAGAAAGCAGGTAACAGCACCGAAAGAATCTGTTAGGATGTAGTTGAACCAAAACAACCAACAGAAATGGGAGGTACAGTCATACTGTCACCATGGGAAAAGTATATCTTAATAATGCAGGGAGTGTCAAGAGGGCAATAGAATTAAGCAAGGTGACATCATTTACATTATTCACCAAACAGAGCGAGAGAGAGGAAATCGGGGTTTAAGGCTATACGAGCGAGTTTAGCTTTCGTGCTCGATCTACTCTGTAACTTCCCAAATTTAGGTATCCCTATAACAAAGGGTCGCCAAAATCAATCATGAGATTACTACACAGAGACCTCACGTTCTTAAATTCTGGAAGTTACAGTCCAGGTTTAATACGTCATGGATAAAGTCTTACCGCACAAGAATATTGAAGGAGCCGTCTCACTATTAAAGACTTTTAGCGAGACGACCCCTGTGTAGTTTGTGTTCGTTCTTTCGCGCAGGAGTTATTTATCCGGATTAGTGCGAACGCCCGTTTGCGGC
>JAUNBY010000089.1 GCA_030526935.1 Clostridia bacterium | reverse complement strand
TGTCGGAGAGTACATTCTGGTCATAACTGAATTCACCCTCCGCTTGCGAAAGGCTATAAAACCCGAATTGCAGTCTCAAAGAGCCATGCACACTCAGCCGACGATTCAACAATAAACCCTTCCCACAATGCGCGATTCTATACGCTCAAAGTAGCGTAACGGTAATCGCATAAGCGGAAAGGGTTTATTTGTTTATACTCGGGAATGATTTTTCTAACCGTACAAATCCATTGAAAGATATCGGTCGCATCCGTCAGGGAAGAGCGTGACGATGGTCTTGCCGGAGAAATCGGGGCGGTTCGCGAGCGACATGGCGGCAAACGCGGTCGCGCCGGACGATATACCGACGAGAAGTCCCTCCGTTCTGGCTATAAGGCGCGCGGTCGCGCATGAATCCTCGTCGGACACTCGTATAACCTCGTCGATTATGGACGTGTCGAGCGTATCGGGGATGAATCCCGCGCCTATGCCCTGTATGCCGTGGCTTGCGGAATCACCTCCCGAAAGCACGGGAGATTTATCCGGTTCTGCGGCGATTATCCGTATGGATGGATTCTGGCTCTTGAGGTATCTCCCAACGCCGGTTATAGTCCCTCCGGTTCCTACGCCCGCTATGAAGGCATCTATATTCCCGCAGGTATCCGAATATATCTCGGGACCTGTGGTCTTAAAGTGCGCCAGGGGATTGGCGGGATTGGTAAATTGTGAGGGTATGAAGCTATTTGGTATTTCGCGGGCAAGCTTATTCGCCATTTCAATGGAGCCCTTCATGCCGTTTTTTCCGTCGGTAAGGACTACTCGCGCGCCATAGGCAGAAATGAGCTTTATCCGGTCGGGCGACATGGTATCGGGCATGACGATAATAGCCTCATATCCGCGCAAAACGGCGGCGAAGGCGAGGGCTATGCCGGTATTCCCGCTTGTAGGCTCTATTATCGTAGCACCGAGGGATATAAGGCCGCGTTCCTCGGCATCATCGAGCATGGAAACCGCGGCGCGATCCTTCGATGAACCCGCGGGGTTAAAGGCTTCGAGCTTGGCAAGAAGACGCGCGCCGAGGCCGAGCTTTTGTTCCAGGCGCTCAAGCTCTATCAGAGGCGTGCGTCCAATCAGTTCTTGCGCGCTTTTATATATCTTTTCCATTATTTGATTATCCTTATCTGGCAGGCGGACATGACCGTCAAAGCCGCTTCGTATCCCTTTGAATCGAGCCCCGCCGTCAGTTCGGGGTTTACACATATCTCCGCTTCAGGCAAAACGCCTTTTATCATGAGCGCACAGACGCTTACGCATATCTCCGCGCAAAGTCCGCACACTTCAATTTCAAGTCCCTTTCCGCGCGGAAGCGGAGAAAGGGCGGCGAGACGCTCAACGAGTTCATAGCAGCCGAAGCTGTCCCGCTTAATTATCTTCTCGCATTCACCGGCCTGCGAAAGTATTTCGCTTGCGATCTCATGGCCCTGCGTTCCTGCGACACAGTGTTTAACGGGGAGGTTATGCCCTTCCTGTGTCGATAGGTAATTATCCGCGTGCGTATCAAGCGTAAAAAACACCGCCTCATCGCGCTCGCGGGCGAGGGCCACGCGTCGAGCGACGGCGGGTACTATGGCGCGCGCCGCGTCAGAGCCGAGAGCGCCCGTTATAAAGTCGTTCTGCATGTCGATTACCACTAAAACTTTCATTTTAATACCACCTTCTTTTATGATAATGGCGGTCGCAACCGCCACGCGAACGCCTGTTTTATACAGATATACCACGAAATCCATATCTGTTCAATGGCTGGATGGTTATTGATTGCGAAAGAATGCGCGCGTTTTTCCGCCGTTGCGCTCCTAAACCGTGTCGCATCGCGATGAACGCGATTCAAAACCTTTTCGGTAGGCACACGGTAATCCTCGTTCCAAGGCCCGGCCAGCTCATAACCTCGAAAAAACCGTTGTGGCGGCTTATTATCCAATCCGCTATCGAAAGCCCCAGCCCGTATCCCCCGACCTTTCCGTCGCGAGATGAGTCCACGCGGAAAAACCGTTCGAATATATGCTTCACGTCATCGGGAGCTATGCCTATACCGGTGTCCTGGACGCTAAAGCAGGCCGCGTCTTCCCGTGCGAATGCCCGCAGGGTTATCGCGCCATTTTCCGGGGTATATTTAATCGCGTTATCGACAAGTATCCGCACGGCCTGTTTTATCATGCCCTCGTCCGCGACTATGGTCACATCGTCGGGAGGCTCCAATTTCCATATGTGCGCCTTGTCGATCATCTCGTATTCCTCGAAGGTTTCGTTTACGAGGTCTGCGAGCGAAAACTCGGTCATTTCGATCTTTTGCCGTCCGCTGTCGCCGCGAGCCAGAAACAAAAGCCTTTCTATGAGCTGTTTCATGTGTTCAGCTTCGGACTTTATGGCGGCTATCGACTCGTCGAGTATGGACTCGTCCTGCTTTCCCCAGCGGTCGAGCATATTGGCGTAGCCCTGTATTACGGCTATGGGGGTGCGCAACTCGTGAGAGGCGTCGCTTACGAAACGCGTCTGCTCCTGATAGGCTTCGCGCATCCTGTCGAGCAGGTCGTTTATCGCCTCCTCCAGACCCATAAGCTCCTTATCGCCCATGCTCAGGCGGGAAAGCGGCTCGTCGGGTTCTATGGAGGAAATGGCGTCTTCTATGTCGTGAAGGTCGCGAAGCGGCGGCGGGGGCTGAGGGGGCTGCCTTGTCAATTTCATAGTGTCGTCGGCCATTCGCCTAATGGGTTTGAGAACGCGCTTAGCCCCTCCGGTTCCAGATATGGCGTCGAAGAAAAGCATTATCGCCTCTATTATCAATATCGGCAGAAACGCCTTGAAAAAAATATCGTAAAAACCGCTCAGTGGATAGTTATACGTATTTCCCGCGTCGGTAAACCTGTATTCCACGCCCTCGATGAAATTTTGCCAGTTTTCCGGGTCGAACAGCGGCAAAAGGTCCCAGCCTCCACCAGGTTTTGAAACGTCGAAAAAATCCGCCGCTCCGGGTTCGACGGTGAATTCCCTGTCTATATCGCCCGCCGCGCGCCCGGTGGCCGAGGTCTCGGCGTAGAGGGCGAAACCGTACAAGGACAGGAGCAATATCGCTATGTCTATAAACACAAACGCGCGAAAAAGCCGCCACAGCCAGCCTCTGTGTATCCTTCTGGCTATGGAGGTCATACGTTTGTTTTCGGCGCGTTCCTTTTTCATTGCGGGTCGCGCAGCACATAGCCCACGCCGCGTATGGTGTGGATGAGTTTGACTCCGAAGTGCTCGTCGAGCTTTTGGCGAAGATAGCGTATATAGACGTCTACGACGTTAGTCTCGCCCATGTAGCTGTATCCCCAGACCTTTTCAAGAAGCGCCTCCCGGGAGAGGACTATGGACTTGTTCTCCATGAGCGTCTTTAAAAGCGTGAACTCGCGATTTGTAAAATCGAGACGCTCGCCCGCGTATGTCGCTATGTACCTGTCGCAGTCAACCGTCAATTCGCCGGTTCTGAGCACGTTTTCAGGCGAATGGCGCGAAGGCTTTCGAAGCGCAGCCCTTATTCGGGCGAGCAGTTCCTCGATTTCAAAGGGCTTCGTGACGTAATCGTTTGCGCCCATGTCAAGCCCCGTCACCTTGTCGGTCACGGCGTCGCGGGCTGTAAGTATAATGGCGGGAACGTCAGAGGCCTTTCTTACGCGCCTGAGTATCTCAAGTCCGCTAAGACCCGGAAGCATCACGTCGAGCAAGAGCAGATCGTATCCTCCGTTTTGCGCCATATCCAGCCCCTCGCGGCCGTCAAACGCCTTATCGACCTCGTAGCCCTCGTGGGTAAGCTCCAATTCCACGAACCGCGAAAGCTTTACTTCGTCCTCGACCAACAGTATTCTATACGGCATAGCCTACCTCCCATTGGGGACAGGCCGCCTCGCGGCGGCCTGTAATATAACTTCACTATAGCGCGACCGGGCGCGTTTGTCAATGCTTTGAGACGTCTTTTTTTATGTTTTCGGCAACTTCGCTGGCCTTATCCATGGCGCTGTTGAGGGGATTCTTGTCGAGATTAGGCCCCGAGAAGCCGTATTTAAGCCCGCAGAACAATCCCGCTATAAGCGCTATAAGAGTAGGCCACAAGAGGAATATGAGGAGCATCAGCGGCACTATGACGGGGAGCCTTACGATAACATCGTCGCTTTTCTTTATTTCAAAGGCGTTGCGGCACAGATAGTTCACGCAGTCCACTATGCGGGCGGCTACGCGCCTTGCGGCTTCCTTGCCGCGATGACCGCTCCTGGGTTCTGTTTCGGGTTCTTCCTCACGGGTGGTGTACGTCGCCTGATCGGTGGAGCCGACCTTGCCCTGTTTCTCAAGTATCACCATGGCGTCGAGCAAATCCCAGTTCGCCTGTTCCAGCGCGGCCTTGGCCTCCTCGTAAGATACGTTCGCCTTCGCCCTGAGTCTTTCAACCATTTCAAAATTAGTCATTTAAAGCGTTCCTCCGTTTGTCTTGATGTACCTATTATAGCGCTCATTTCTGTGAAGACAAGAAAGAAAAATTAGAGGGGAATTAGAAGAACGTTTGATTTTCCGCGCGTTCCCGGCATCATAAAACGCCTCGCAGACATGGAGTTATGCCCGCGCCGCGTCATTGATCCGCTTGTCGCACCATAAAAGTATATCCTCCCATACGGTTTGCCTGTCGGCTTCATTGAGTATCTCGTGGCGCATTTTGGGGTATAGCTTTATATCGACCGAATGCACTTCGCGTGATTTAAGTCCTTCGGCAACTTCGCGGGGGCCTTTGCCATAATTGCCGACGGGGTCTTCCTCACCCGCGATAATCAGTATCGGCATGTCTTTTCGAATGCTTAAACTCCATTGTTCGGAATTGACATGCCGCATAACCTTCATCATGTCGTGAAAGGCGCCTACGGAGAACAGGAATCCGCATTTGGGATCGCGTATGTATTTATCCACGTTTTCCTCATTCGCGCTGAGCCAGTCAAAATTCGTCCGGGGACGGGGTATGCGCTTTTGATAGGCTCCGAAAGCCAGTCTGTCTACAAGCTTTGATTTGTGCTCGGGGCCGGATATGGCGCTGAGCAACGCGGTGAGAGCCATGCCTGCCGCCGCTGCGGGATTTGCCCCGCCGGTTCCGCAATAAATCGCCGCATATATTTCATCGTGCCACAATTCACACGCCCATCTCGCGAAAAAGCTGCCCATGCTATGTCCGAAAAGTATCAATGGCAGCCCCGGATAGCTTTCCTTTGCCAGGGATGTCATTTTGTGAATATCGTTGACGACATGCTGGTCTCCGTCTTTCGGCGCGAAAAATCCGTCAGGGTATTCGTCTGCGCTGGTCTGTCCGTGTCCCAAATCGTCGTGACCGCATACGACATAGCCGCGTTGAGCCAGAAATCCCGCAAACGGGGCGTAGCGCATCCAGTGCTCCGCCATTCCGTGGGTTATCTGAAATATGGCGCGCGGCTTTACGTCCGCGCAGGTCGCTATATATCCCGCTACAGGCCGTTCGTTATAGCTGGAGGGGAAGGTAAAGTTTTCGATATTTGCCATGACGCACCTCCTATTCGATTTGACGTATTGCCGTCCTATTATGCCGGGCGGTATTGTTTCGCTTCGTTCAACGCGGAAAAGCCCGCTTCCTCACGGGCTTTAAGCACGGCGTTTCTTATGGCCATCGCCACGACCCTGGCCGCCAGCGTTCCAACGACGTCTATATGAGCGGAAACCCTCCCGCTCGCGAGGGCGTATACGCTGTCGCCGTCGGCCGTGGTGCCGACGGGGTTGATGCTGCGCGCGTAGCCGTTTATCGCCTGAGACGCAACCTTCGTCATTTCCCGCGACGTAAGGGTTGCGTTGGTTATTACGCATCCTATCGTGGTATTTCCCGCAAACAGGTTTTCTTTCGTCGAAAGCCGGGAAAGCTCCGCTTCACTATCGGAAAAATCCGTTCGGCCTTCGTTAAGCAATCCCGCGATTTTTTCCCCGCTTTCAAAATCATATACGTCGCCCAGCGCGTTTACCGCGACGACCGCGCCTATTTGTAGTTCGTCCGCCTGTAATGCCGCCACTCCCATGCCTGATTTCATCGCTCGCCCAATGCCGCAAAGCTTGCCCAGCGTCGCCCCGGTTCCCGCGCCAAGAATTCCCGTGACGGCTGAGCGCCTTTCGGAATCGACACAGGCGGCATAGCCCATCTCCGCGTCCGGACGGACGCGAGCGCTTCCTGCGCACAGGTCGTACAGGCTCGATTGCATCACGAGGGGAACGCGGGCGTAGCCCGTGTCAAATCCGATCCCCTTCTGTTCGAGATAGCGCATAACGCCGTCGGACGCCGCAAGCCCGAATGCCGATCCTCCTGAGAGAACTACGGCGTGTATAGGCTTTTCATCCGTCAACTGACCCGCGAGTGTCGTCTCGCGGGAAGCCGGCCCTCCGCCCGTTATCCATACTCCCGCCGCCGCACCTCCGGGACATATGATAGCGGTCACGCCCGTAAGCGCTTTATAGTCCTGAGCGTTTCCGATCCGAAACCCTGAAATGCTGTTAATATCCATGTCGATGGCCTTTCTGCCCGGCTGTTGCCGCCAAACCGCTTTTCGCCATATACGCGCCGGGTGATATTAAGTATACCACTGTTTTCCGCGTCAGGCAAGCGAAAACGGCGGCGCGAGACGGGCGCGCCGTCACGCCGCCTGCGCATAATCTCCGGAGAGCGGCGTAGCCCGTTTTGCAAACCGCGTCCCGCGAAAGTTCCGGAAGCGCAATGCGCTCCCGCCAACCTGTAATCTACGTGTATGAAGCCGACAGCCGACTTGACAGTTCCCTTTGTTTTCGCCTTTTATTCTAAATCGCGGGCCTGGTGACGATATGATAATATGTCCTCGCGGTAAGCGCGTATACGCTTAGGTATATCACGGCAAACGCCGCGAAGCATATAGCGGTGCTCGTGGCGAAAAGCGCTATGTTCGTGAGCCTGAATATCTGAAACATCACCGATATCATGGGAAACGCCATCAATATATGCACTCCCGCCGCCGCGAGGGGAAGGAAGAACACCGTAAGCACCTGCGACTTTATACACGACGCGATTTCCCGCGTGCTCATTCCCACGTTGCGCATTATTTCGTAGCGCCCGCTGTCTTCGTAGCCCTCCGAAATCTGTCTGTAGTACATGATGAGCGCCGCCGCCATAGTAAACATAAGCCCAAGAAACATCCCCAGGAACAACAGCCCTCCGTACAGGCTCATGTATTCCTCGCGGGTTGTCGCGGCGCAACTGCTCGAAAGGTACGCGCCCGCGTATACCTGTTCCGCCTCGCTCATATGCCCCCTTATGAGATTTCTCATCTCGTCGTATATGGCGATCTGCTCGTCATCGGAGGTATTCACGTCGAACGCCACTTGAAGCGTGATTGGGCTAAACGCGTCGAGCGCCGCCGATATATTCGCTATGTCCTCGACAGAGGGTACAATTATGTATAAAGCGCTTCCGCCGGCGGCGGGATACGTCGCGTCTATACCCGGGTCGTCGATTGGCACGGCTTTATATACCTCGTCGCCAAAGGCGATGCTGTCGTCCTCGAAATTAGAAAAAGGAGCATAGATAAGCGCTGTGTCCGATTGCATGATCCCGGCTTCGCCAAAGCCGGTGATGGCGGCGTAGTCGGACAGGGGTATTATGTAGGCGTATACGCGGCGGGAGTAGTCCACGAAATCCATACTTTCGCCTATGGATCTC
Source organism: Clostridia bacterium (assembly GCA_030526935.1). GTDB lineage: Bacteria > Bacillota > Clostridia > Christensenellales > Aristaeellaceae > JAUNBY01. The sequence continues at coordinate 2,187 of JAUNBY010000089.1, read as the reverse complement.
AAGACGCCTTCGTCTTCGACCAGTTCAAAGTAAGCATGGCGATAGCTCAGCATTCCCTCGTATTTTCCCTTGTAAGATTCCATGCCAGCACTTATAAACGCGGACATGTCTTCAACGGCTTCGTCGCTTATATCCTTATCGCCGTCGCTTTTTATGTTGAAGGATATATCGCGCGGAAACTGCCGCCTTATCGCGTCATTCATTCCGCTGTACATGCAAATGGTGGACGACAGCATTACGAGAACCATCGTGGACAGTATACATATATTCGCAAGCCCCACGGCGTTTTGCTTCATCCGGTATATCATGCCCGACACGGAAATGAAGTGGTTGGGCTTATAGTAGTATACTTTATTTCTTTTAAGACCCTTTAGCATCGCTATGCTCCCCGAGGTAAAAAGGCAGTAGGTTCCGATTATGACGAGTATAACGGCTATGAAGAAAAGCGCAAGCGCGATTGCCGGGTCTTTTATGGTGAGCGCCATATAATATCCGCCGCCCAGCGTCAACACGCCCAATACTGTTATGGGCCACTTAGTCCGGGGCTCTTTCTCACCGGCATTGCCGCTTCTCAGAAGCTGTATGGAACTTGAAAAACCGACGCGGCTTACATTGTATATATACATAAGTATGAAGACGATCAGGAACAGCGCTACGGTCGATAAAACCGCGTCCAGCGACAGCTCAAAATCAGTAAGCGAGGGTATGTTTACGAATTTGTACAACACGAGAACCAGAAGCCTTGAGAAAAGCGAGGCGGCGATAATGGCCGTCGCGATGGAAGCCGTGAACGATATTAGCGATTCTAAGGCCATCACCTTCGCTATATGGCGTTTTTCCATGCCGAGCACGTTATAAAGACCAAATTCCTTACCTCGCCTTTTGACGATATAGCTATTGGCGTAAAAGACTATGAAAACCGAGAAAAAACCTACGACGATGCAGCCCGTTATCATAACGCCCTCGAGCGTACCCGAACCGCCGCGCGTCAATATATTGGCGCAGTTCCGAGTAAGTGTGAGCATTATGTCGAACATGGCGGCGCAGCCCGCGCAGGCGAGTATGAAGGGTATGAAAAGGCGCTTGTGGTTTTTGACGTTTACCGCCGCCATTCTCAGATACAGATGCTTACGCATCGCGTTCACCACCCGTCATTATAGCGGTGAGCGTTTCGGAGATACGGGCGAACATCGCCTCTTTTGTGAGCTTCGCGCGGTAGAGCTGATGATAGACCGCCCCGTCTTTTATGAACATGACGCGCTTCGCGTGGCTTGCGGCCTTTACCGAATGCGTTACCATAAGTATCGTCTGACCTGAGTCGTTGATTCTTTCAAAAAGCTCCAGAAGCGTATCGGTGGCTTTCGAGTCGAGAGCGCCCGTCGGCTCGTCGGCGAGTATTATCTTAGGCGCGGTTATGATCGCCCTCGCGACCGCCGCGCGCTGCTTTTCACCGCCGGAGACCTCGTAGGGGTATTTATCCAGAAGTTTGTCTATGCCGAGCATTTCCGCTATCGGGACGAGCCTTTTTTCCATCTCGGCGTAATCTGTTCTCGCAAGGACAAGGGGAAGAAATATATTGTCTTTCAGGCTGAACGTATCGAGCAGATTAAAATCCTGAAATACATACCCCAGATTGTCGCGCCTGAACGCCGCGAGCCTGGAGTCCGATATGTCCGCGAGATCCATACCCGCGAGTTCTACCTTTCCCGACGTCGGCTTGTCGAGAGCCGCGATTATGTTCAAAAGCGTCGTCTTGCCTGAACCGCTCTCGCCCATTATCGCGATATACTCCCCTTCCTCTACGCAAAATGAGACGTTCGACAGCGCGGTGAATTTATTGCCGCCGAATCTCGTCTGATATACCTTTTTAATTCCGTTTACCGTAAGCAGTGACATGGCTACGATCCTCCGTCAAATTGGTTGCGGGGTTATTATAGCACTTATTTGCCCCCGGCGCATTCACTAAAGCTTACGCGTGGCTTACTAAATTGAAAGGTTCATAAGTTCACCAGTCTTTTGCAGTTGTGTGGCCAAGACTCATCCCGTGGAGGCAAAACAACGCCCTGAGTTTTCCACTTTCTCCGGCAACCCGTCAAGGCCAAGCCTACCTGCGGCGGGGGCTACTCTACTGGTCAACCAACAGGAACGGGGGCTACACTCTCCAACTCCGAGAATATGAGAATCTCC
>JAUNBY010000088.1 GCA_030526935.1 Clostridia bacterium | reverse complement strand
GCCTGGAGCTTGCCATGGCCTGTGATATTCGCATTGCCGCAGATACGGCCAAGCGTCAGGTACAGGTCGTCCCAGATGTGCGTTTCGTCGCTTGTGGCATGGTAACACTCCCCCAGGCACCGCTCGTTGCCAAGCATACCGGCAAAAGCTTTCGCCAGGTCCGGCGAAAACGTCCATACCCAGCTGTTCTTGCCATCCCCGTTGACGATTAAAGGCTTTCCCCGCAGTATACGCCGTATCACCCCGTAATTGGAACGCAGTACGCCAATATTGGGCGTTCCGATCCACCACGTCTGAGAGGGGCGAAGTATGGTAACAGGATAGCCCTCCTTCATCCAGCCGCGCACATATCGCTCCATTTCCGCCTTTTGAAATCCATATGGAAATATGTTTTCCTTCATCAGTGGATTGTCGGGTTGCACCGGCTGATGTTCGTAAGGTCTCTCATACGCCGCCACCGATGAACAGATGATGATCTGATCCGTTCTTTTTGCAAAAACTTCCAGAAGTATTTTTGCGTCACGCGGCGTGAAACACAGTAAATCTATTACGGCGTCGAATTTGCCCAGAGAAGCCAGCCGGTTAAGCGTTTCCTCTCCCGCATCCATCCCCACGAAGCCTACGCATCCCGGAGGGACGGCGCGCCTTCCTCCATGAAGCGCGGTTACCTGATGTCCCTGTTCCGCCAACAGGCGGCATAGCGGCCCTCCGATCACTCCGGTGCCTCCAAGAACCAGCACTTTCATCCGTTATCTCTCCCGACTCTGCGAATCACGCAGACGAAGACTTTCCAGCGCTTCTTCTCTATTCGCAATACACTCCATGGAGCCGAGCCGTTCTGCGCATATACTTGCCGCGCACACAGCCAGCGACACGACTTTTCCCAGGACATTCGATTCTACGCAATCAAAACGATCTACGATGCTTTCGTCGCAAAAAAGCTGCAATAAAGCGCCCATAAGCGCATCGCCACAACCGGTCGTATCTATGGCGTTTACCCGAGGCGCTGTGTGTTCGCCGGTAACTTTTCGGGTCGCGTAGAAGCAACCGCGCCCTCCCAGGGAAATTGCCACGAATTTAGCGTTTCCCGCAAGCAGCTTCCCGGCGCACCCTTCCATTGACTCGGCTGAAAAAAACGCCTCAAATTCTTCTTCGGACAATTTTACCACATCCGCGTGGCGGATACAATCCATTATAATTTTATGGGCTTCACGCGCATCCTCCCACAAGCCCGGGCGATAATTGGCGTCAAAAGAAACCGTCTTGCCAAGGGAGCGAGCGTAATCCCTGGCGGCTAAAGTGTCCGCGCGCAGTGAAGGCGACGTGAGAGAGACGGAAGTATAGTGGTAAATACGGCAATCCTCCACAATACTCTTCTCCGCTTCATGGTCGTAAAGCGTCACATTTGTTGTGCGGTCGCGATAAAAGAGGAAGTCGCGTTCACCGTTATCCCTGTGGTATACAAAGCCAATCCCGGTAGGTTTGCTTGCGTCGCGCTTTATTCCCGCCGTATCGATCCCCGCCCTTCGCAGACTTGAGATCAGATACTCTCCGAATATATCGTCTCCCACGCGGCCTATCATGGCTGGTTTTCCGCCCATCGCCGCGGCGGCGGCCAATACATTGGCCGCTCCGCCGCCCGCATTGCTGACATACGCCTTTTTAAACCTGTCATATCCGCAAATCTCGACGAAGTCGATGACCGGCTCGCCTATGGAAATTATGGAATAAGACATATCAATCAAATACTCCCGCACAGTTAAGGCTGTTCCAACTTCCGACAAAATCGTCCAATGTGCTCATGCTGCAGGGATTGTTGAACATTTCCATAAGCGGCGCGTAGGGTACGGTTACCGCGCCCGCGCCCGCGTTTATACAGCGCATAACATCTACCGGGGTTCGAAGGCTCGCGCCAAGTACCTTACATTCCAATCCGTGTTTCGCACAGGCTCCGGCAATCTGTTCCACCACAGCCACGCCGTCCATGCCAACCTGGTAGCCGCGAGCTACGAATGGCGCAACGTATACGGCGCCATACTTGGCCGCGCAAAAACCCTGCGCCGCGGAATACACCAGCGTAATGGCACAGCGTATTCCTTCGCCGGAGAGTTTCGCCAGCGCCGCGAAACCGTCTTTCGTAGCGGGCAATTTGACGACCATCCTGGAACCCCAGGAATTTATTTCGCGAGCCTCGCTAATCATTGTGTCCATTGATTGCGAAATAACCTGAGAGAATACGGTCTTGTCAGGTCCCACGATTTTGACGATCTGCTTTACTCTGTCGGCATAAGACTTGTCTCCGCCCTGCTTGGAAAGCAAGAGGGGGTTGGTGGTTACTCCGTCGATCAGACCAAGTTGCGTCAGCTCTTGAATCTCGTTCAGGTTTGACGAATCAAGAAAGAATTCCATAATTGTGTTCCTCCCATGTTTATTTTTTACTACTGTCAATCGTCGCCGCCCGCCTGATGGTTTCTCCTGGCGAGGCAGGCGCGCATCTCGTCCAAGCATTTCTTCCCGTCTTCAACGTTTACCCCGGCCGCCGGATAATCGCATCCCAGCATTTCATACTTCTTTTCGCCGAATACATGGTATTTAAGCAGCTCGAGTTTACGCGGCGTTACGCGATCAAAGAAGTCCGCGAAGCCTTCCATGTCCTCCGGGTCTGTGTTGAAGCGCGGAATCACCGGGATGCGCACGGTAACGTCCGGGTGCGCGGCGATGAGCCGCGCCATATTGTCCATTATTTGTTCGACGGGAGCGCCCGTCCACAAGGCGTGTTTTTTGCCGTCGGTATGCTTCAAATCGCAAAACACATGATCCAGCATCGGCAGGCAATCCGCGATGGTTTCCCATGGCGCGAAAAGACTGGTTTCCATGGCCGTATCCAGACCCTTTTCCTTTGATTTTTGCAATAGCTCCATCAGCAATCCCCTCTGCATGAGCGGCTCTCCGCCGGAAAAGGTCACGCCGCCTCCCGTTGATTCGTAGGCGCGCATATCCTTTTCCACAACATCCAGCACGCTCTCCGCGTCCATGAGTTCGCCTTTGACCTGAATAGCTGCGCGAGGACAGACCGACGCGCAAAGTCCGCAGCTTTTGCATCGCCCTGTCGATACCCTCGGATATCCGCTGTCGTCGATTGTAATAGCTCCATCAGGGCAGACTTCGGCGCAGGCGCCGCACATCATGCACTTATCCCGGTTGCGAAATATTTGTGCGACGGGGCTTTGGGATTCGGGGTTGGAACACCACCGGCATCTGAGCGGGCAACCTTTAAAAAATACCGTGGTTCTGATTCCCGGCCCGTCGTGTATGCAAAAACGCTGTATGTCAAATACCATGCCTTTCATTGCGGACATCCCTTTCGCTACAGATCGCTTGCGTAACGCAGTATAATGGAATCCTGCGCCTTTTCCGAAAGCTCCACAAACACCGCGCTGTAGCCCGCTACGCGAACCACAAGACTTCGATAGGCGTCAGGGTCTTTCCTGGCGGCAATGAGCGTCTTATTGTCCACGATGTTAAACTGCCAATGGAAGCCTCCCTTATCCACAAAGTAGCGTAGAAGGTATGCCACTTTAGCTCGATTTTTCTCCGTCTCGAACAATGTGGGTACCAGGCGTTGATTGACGATAACGCCGTTTGGAAAATTCTCCAGAGCCACCTTGGTTATCGAGTTCATGGCGGCGGTAGGTCCGCTGACGTCCATTCCGTACATAGGCGTGAGTCCGTCGGAGAGCGGCCGTCTGGACAGTCTTCCATCCGGCGTAGCTCCGGTATAGTTGCCCAACCCCACTTGAGCGCTTACCGAATACAGCGCGCACCAGAAATCTCCGCCTCTCCAGTTCGTACAATTATCAACCGCGTTAAAAAAGCGTTCCGTCACATATACGGCGAGCTCATCCACTTCGTCAATATCATTCCCAAATTTGGGAAGACGGTTGATTATATACTGGCGCAAGAATTCCTGATCTTTGAAATCACTTCGCAGTATATCCCGAAATTCCGAAAGCGCGAGGCGCTTGTGATCCCCAAACGCCAATTCCCTGACGGCATGGAGCGAATCGGCAAAGGTGGCTATGCCCACGGCTACAAGCCCCGTGGTGTTGTACCTCGCCCCGCCCTGCGTTACATCCATTCCTTTTTCGAGACAATTATCCACAAACACGCTCACAAAAGGCAGAGGAAGCAGACGGCTATGTACATAGTCCGTCAGGTTGGCCTCGCAAACTTGCATTTCGAAAGCGTTGTCGAGCTGCTTGTCGAGAATAGCCATAAAAGCTTCAAAGCTGCCGCAAGAGGACGCGTCAAGCGCCAAACCGAGCCGTTCGTTGCGCATGGGATCAGTGCCGTCGTTCAAGGCCGCCTCCAAAACCTTGGCAAGATTGACGTAACCGCCGTTACACCGCCCCCACATGCCGTTGACGGTTATCTCGTCGCATCCCACGGGGATGTATTCCCTGGCTTCCTCGAGCGGGATTCTTTTTTTGACCAGAGCGGGAATAATCACCTCGTCATTGAGTACCTGCGGCATTCCGTTTCCACAGCTAATGCTTTCCACAACCGCCTTCACGAAGCTGTCGGGGGAGTTTTTATGCAGACGCGCGGTAAAATTGGGCTGATGCATACGTACATGGTGGTTAGCCCTCAAACAGATTATGGACAGAGGATTGGTTGCGTCCTCGCCCGCGGCGTCGCATCCCCCGACTACCAGATTCTGTCCGGCGGCATAACCCGCGTTAACCTCCGCCGCCCCATTGCTGTCCACTCGCATTATCTCGCTGCATTTCAGAAAAACAAGATCCACGAGTTCCTGCGCTTCTTCCCATGTAATTCTGCCAGCGCGTATATCATTTTCGAGGTACGGCCACATGTATTGATCGAACCTGCCCGGGGTAATTGAAAAGCCGTTTGATTCTATCTGCGGGATCAGTTGCATGAACCAGAATGACTGTATGGCTTCCCGGAACGTTTCGCAAGGGCGCGACGGCACGCGGTCGAGAAGCCCGGCAATGCTTTTCAGTTCCGCCCTGCGAATCTCGTTCGGTTCTTTTTCAGCCATATCTTCCGCCAACCGCCTGTAACGGTCCGCGTAGGCGAGCATTCCCAGGCACACGGTTTGACACGCGAGGTAAAAAGCCCTTTTTTGAGCGAAGTCCGGCTGAACGACTTTAAGCGCGTTAAGGCGTTCATTTATCTCATCGATTATGCCGCTTACGCCCTGTGAGAGCAGCTTTCGATAATCCATAGCCACATGGGCAAACCCGCTCCACTCGTGAGGATCGCTTAAAAGGCCGCAACGTACAGCCGAACGCAGTTCATCCGTTCGCATCGCATCCTGCATGTAGTGAGGCGTTTTTCCAATCCAGTAAGGCTCGATTTCACGCAGCAGACTTTTAACCTCGTCCGAAACGTGGAGGCGGTTGTACTCGCGGGTATCAAAACAATCGATATCCTCCATAAATGAAATATTCACATCCGGAAAAACCTCCGCCGAACGGGGAAGCGAGGAAGGATGACCGACTATCAATTCATCCGGCTCGATGAATATGGGTATTTCTTCCAGAGTCGCCCGCAATGCCACGGCGCGTTTGAGCACGACGGGCATGGCCTGATTTTCCTGATATACGCGCGTATAGATCATCGCGCGGTTACAGCACATTGTCGGCCGCGCGTTCAGAAAGCGCTGTTTGATACGCTTGACGCGTTGCGATGGCTTTAAAGCGTCAATCTCAGTCAGAAACATAAGAATTCCTCCAATCATTGGCCCGACACGGCAGAGCAAATACAGCTGTCGACGCTGTCTAAATCGCCGCGTTAGGCATAAGCCAGCGTGGCAGCCATAATAACGCGTCCGGCCACAGCGCGCACAGCAGTATGATACAAATCATCACGCACATAAAGACCAATAGCGTAGGCATGACCTTTTGAAGCGAAGTTTCCCCTATCTGACAGGCGAGCAACAGACACAGCCCATATGGAGGAGTCACAAGTCCCAGCGCAAGCGTCACCACTATAATGCAGCCCAGATGTACGGGATTGCAGCCGATAGCCAGCCCTATGGGCGCGATAACAGGGGCCAGCATTATTATTGCCGGCGTCGCGTCCATAAAACAGCCTACGATCATGAACACTAAAAAGGCCAAAAGCATGAACGCGGATTGGCTGTGGCACACGCTGGTAATCCACGCGCCCAATGTCTCGGGTACGCGGTAAAACGCCAATATGTAACTGAACACAGTGGCGATTCCTATGCACAATATGGTCGCCGCGGAGACCTCTACCGTATTTTTCAGGATTTTCCAGAACTTCTTTATAGTCATCGTGCGATAGAACAGGGAAAGCAGCAGCGCCCATGACGCGGCTATAACCGCGGCTTCGGTCGCCGTGAACAGTCCGCCGACTATGCCTCCGATTATGATTATCGGAGTGAAAACGGCGGGGAGGGTTGTTATCAATTCCTTAATCGCCTTGCGAAAAGGCACTCGCTCTTCCCTGGGATACCCGTGTTTATGAGAGTAGATCGCGTTGAGCGCCATCTGCGAAACGCCTATGAGAATGCCGGGGATAATGCCGCAAATAAATACCGCGCCGACGGATATTCCCACAGTCGCCGAATATATTACGGCTATTATGCTCGGAGGTATAATCTGTCCAAGGGTCGAGGACACGGCCGTTATCACCACTGAATATTCCTTTGAGTAGCCTTCCTTTGTCATCGCGGGAATAAGCACCTTGCCTATGCCGGCCGTATCCGCCGTGGAAGAACCGGATATCCCCGCGAAAACCATGCTCACCAGAACGTTTACATGCGCCAGTCCTCCGCGTATATGGCCTACCAGAACGTTGCAAAAGCGAATAAGCCGGTCGGTAATGCCCGTTGCGTTCATAATTTCAGCCGTCATAAGAAACAGCGGTATCGCCAGAATCGTAAAGCTGTCCAAACCGTAATAGAGCCGCTGAACCAGAACCCATGGCGTCAGGGCGGGACTGGGTTCGGCGAAGAGAACCACCAGAGACGACAGGCCGATAGAAAAAGAAACCGGTAAGCACATGAATATGGCAACAAACAGGATTATTATGAGCAACCACGCCAGCATTTTACGCGCCCCCCTTTTTTCTGCGAATTAATCCCCAAAGCGAGATTTCGTCCATCTCCTCAGCGGACATATGCGGAATAACTCCAAATATATCGAGCAACGCCTCCACAGAATAAAAAACCATAAGCGACGCGCTGACGGGAATTGCCGAGTATACCCATACCATTCGCATCTGTGTGGTAGGGGCGATTTTTTTGAAGCCCATCTGGGCAAACTGTATGCCGTAATAAAAAATGCATCCGCAGACAAACAGAGTGCACAAGGCGCAAAATACTTCAATAAAGCGTAAAAAGCCCGGCTTCTTTATCCACTCTTTGAGTATGCTCACCTCGAAATGCCGTTTTTTACGCACAAGTATGCTGGATGAGAGTAATGCGCACCAAATAAACGAGTATCGGGCGCTCTCGTCGCTCCATGTCCAGGACACCCGCAAAATCTCTCTGCTCATGATTTGAAGAAATACGCTGATCGTCAGAACAAGCAGCAGTATGGCGGACACTACGCTGGTAGACGCCTGCAATATATTGCCGATTTTACGCATTTAGCCTTCTCCCTTCTTTTAAGAGCGCCGGACGGGGTTTCGACCCGCTCGTCCGGCGCCCGCAATCCGTTCGCTCCGCCTTAATCCGCCAACGCCATTATTTCGTCGTATATCTCCGTCACGCCGTACTGTTCGCAGAAAGCAACGCGCAACTGCTCGGTGGCGTCTATCCACGCCTGCTTGTCCTCAATCTCTGAAATCTGTACGCCAAAGCTCTCAAGTTCCGCGAAACTTCCGTCTTCGTCATTGCGCTCATATTCTACGCCAAGCAGACCGGCCTCGTATCCGGCCTGACGCACGATCTGCTGCTGCTCGGGGGAGAGTGACTCAAACTTGGACTTGCCGATGAGTATAGGGCGCATGTTGATCTGATGGTTGGTCTTTAACAGATAGCGGCAGTTTTCATACCATTTTTGGGTAATGAATGTAGAAAGCTCGTTCTCGCAAGCTTCAGCCACGCCCGTCTCCAAAGCGGAATAGGTTTCCCCATAAGCCACGGTTACCGGCAAAGTGCCGAACGCCTTCCATGTATCCGTTACCATTACGGAGGCCTGCACGCGCATTTTTATACCCGCCACATCCTCCATCCTGGTTACGGGACCTTTGGCTGTGAGCAGGTAGCGACCGGTTCCCCCGGCCTGTCCGAGAACTACCATATCGCCCTTTTCTTCCAGCAGCGCGTCCAATTTACCGGCGGCCTCGCTTTCGGCAACTCTATCCCTGTGCTCATAGCTGGAGAACAGGAATGGCAGGTCGTAAACGGCGTATTCCGGAACATAATTGGAAATCTGGGCGGGAGAAATGATCATCATGTCAACGGTGCCCATCTGTATGCTCTCCCACATCTCAGCCTCGCTTCCAAGTACGCTATCAGTGTAAACTTCAACGTTTATGGTTCCTCCGCTTCGCTCGCGGCACATCTGGGCAAAGTCATTTGCGCAGCGCGCAAAGGGAGTTGTCGCGGCCAACTGTACGCCGAATATGATAGTCACCGGATCGCCCACTGGCGCAACTTCCGCCATCACCGAGGTCATCGAGCACAGGCTCATAATGATAACCAGCATAAAAACGATAGATTTCTTCATCAGATATCATCCTCCTGTAATTATTTGTCCTTTGTCTTCCATCATCTCTTTGCATCCGACGACGCCTTTTACCATGCGTCGCCCCGGGTTTCGCCGTGTCTGCCGATATTCCGCCCCCCTTTCATTCAGTTGAGACAACAAATATATCCTGTGAGAACGTTCTCTTAATGGACATAAAACTGCGCGTAAGATGCGTGAGAACGTTCTCTTTGTGGCTAATAAAAAATCATTCAAGCTTAATACAGGATTTGCGCTCCAGGATTCTGGGCGTAAGAACGCGATCATCGACACGGCTGGTAACTCTGTCGTCTTTCATCATATCGAACAACATATCGACCGCCATACCGCCCATCTGATCAATGGGCTGTAAAACGGTGGTTATCTCCATATGACGCGCTATATCGGAATCATCCCAACTCATGATCGAATAATCGTCCGGTACGTGTACGCCGCGCTTTTTAAGCGTATACATCAGGTTGGAAAGAGCCAGGTTGTTAAGGGCGATAAACGCCGTGAGTTCGGGATGCCGGTCGATCCATCCGTCGAGGTATTCCACAATTCCCTCGCGCTTTCTCTCGATACAGACGCACCAATCGTCATCAAACGGTATATTCTTTTGAGAGAAAGCCTTGCGGCAACCCGCCACGCGTGTGGCGCACGTTTCGGTGTTGGACGGCATGACCAGGCCGATTTTACTGTGACCGAGGCTCGTAAGATAGTCAACGCAATCATAACCGCCCTTTTCGTTATCCAGTCGAACTATAGGACGATTGATTCCACAAACGCCCCTGTCAACGAGGACGATAGGTACGCTATCCTCGTATATCAGGCGGCTTTCCGGGCTGATTACCGTATCGACCATGGCGGAAGATGCGAGTATGATTCCATCCGCTCCTTTATTAGCCAGCGTCAGGATCATATCCGCCTCTGCGTTCATATCGTCGTCCGAATTACATACCATGGTCGTGTAGCCGATTGATCTCGCATGGTTCTCAATGCTGGACAACAGAAAGCTATGGAAAGGGTTGCGAATATCGCTGAGTACCACGCCAATGACGTTCATATGAGAATTCTTCAGGTTTCTGGCAAACATATTCGGAACATAACCCAGCTGTTTAGCCGCCCGCCTTACCTTGATTGAACTTTCTTCCGAGTAGGAACCATACTGACCCAGTATGCGGCCGGCTGTAGCTACGGATACTTGCGCCAGCCTCGCCACATCGCGTATGGTGGATTTTTTATCCATACT
>JAUNBY010000087.1 GCA_030526935.1 Clostridia bacterium | reverse complement strand
TTCCTGTTTTGGTAATACGCAACAATTACTCTTGACACATTGCGCTTGCCCCCCCGCGCGCGGATGACAGTTCCCGTCATCCGCGCGTATCGGTAATTGCTTCCAGTCGCGTCAATATCGCATCAAAAATGAATTTGTATACGTCATAAAGCTATCATTCGGAGGTGAATACAGTCATATGAATAACAAAAAGCGATTTGCGCGACTTGGGGCGATGCTGTTGGCGGCGGCGCTGATATCGGCATCCGTGCCCCTGAACGACTCCCTTACCGCGACGCTACCCGTTTACCCCTCGGCTCAGGCCGTAGCCGCTTCCGCTCGGCAACCCGACGTATCCGCCAAGTCCGCGATAGTGATAGACGCTGATACGATGAGCGTATTATATGAAAAAAACGCCGACGAGCGGCGAGCCATGGCGAGCACTACGAAGCTGATGACGCTTTTGCTCGCGGTGGAAAAGGGAAATATGAACGAAATTATAACCGTCCCCGATTCGGCGTCTACCGTGCCGTCCGATTCCACGCGCGTTCCGGTCTATCCGGGAGAGAATATGCCCTTTAAGGATCTCGTATACGCCCTGATGATAAAATCCGGAAACGACGCCGCGAACGCCATAGGTACGCTGGTATCGGGATCGGTGGCGGCGTTCGTAAGCGACATGAACGCTAGAGCCGGGGCTATGGGGCTAAGCGACACAAATTTCAAAAACGCGCACGGCTATCCGGCGGACGGGCATTACTCGTCGGCCAGGGATCTTGCGAAGCTCATGGCGCGGGTTATTGACAATCCCACGGCCATGAAAGTCCTCACAACGAGGAGTTACACGATGGCCAGCGGAAAGACCATCGCGAACACCTATGCCATACTGAATCCCGATTCGCCCTATTACTATAAATACGCCGTGGGCGGCAAGACCGGCTATTGCGCGTCTTCGGGACAGTGCTTCTGCTGCGTAGCCGAAAAAGACGGACACACGCTTATAAGCGTCGTGCTTCACAGCGCCCTTACAAAGCCGGAGAAATGGATAGATACAAAGGCGATTCTGGAATACGCCTTTTCGCTGTAGCGGGAAGGTAATGCCGGAGCCGCCGCGAAATACGCGGTGGCTCCGGAGTGTTTTAATTAAGGATTATTCGGCGGGAATGAAATCGGGCATTTCGCCGGTGGCTACGAAGATACCGGAGATGTAGCCGGTTCCGCAGGCGTCGGCGTCGGCGTTGGAGCCAAGGCGGTTGGTGCCATGGACGCCGCCGGTGACCTCGCCAGCCGCGTACAGTCCGGGGATGGCGTTGCCGTAGATGTCATAGACATTGGTGGTCGTGTCGATGACGAGGCCGCCCATGGTGTGGTGCACGGAGGGGTACTGCGGCAGCGCGTAGTAGGGGCCTTCCTCGATCTTTACCATGGTGGCCGCCATTACCTTGCCGAACTGCTCGTCCACGCCGGAATCGATGAAGCCGTTGTGCATATCGATGGTGGCCTTCAGGTTCTCGGCGGACACGGTCGGGAACTGTCCCTTGACCTCAAACGCGTTCATCTTCTCGGCGAGTTCCTCGAGGGTATCGGCCTTCAGCACGCGGCCTTCCTCGACGCCCTGCACGATTTCCTCGGGCAGCGCGAAGGATACGATAGGCTCGGTGAATATCGCGTAGGTGGAGGGGAAGCCGGTGTTGACGGCGGCGTTGGCGCAAACGTCGCGCCTGTCGCCTTCGTTGACGTAGCGGTTGCCGTTATAGTCTACGTAGATTACGCCGTAGCTGGGGCCGGTGAAGGGCCACACGGCGTACTTGTCGAGCACTCCGGTGTTCGGATCCGCCCAGGGATAGCGCTGAATGTTGGACATCTGCAGGGTGTTGGCGCCAATGGCCTGCGCCAGATAGATGCCTTCGCCGGTGGAGACGGCGGTGATGTTGGTGGTGGGGATATCGCTGGTCAGGTAGGGAACCTGATTCTCGCGCATGGGGATGTTGGAGGAGAAGCCGCCGGTGGCGAGTATGACGCCCTTGGTGGCCTCGATGGTCTTGTAGCCGTCAGCCGTGGCGACGCGGATGCCTACGACCTTGTTGGCCTCGTCGCGGGTGCGGTAGATTTCGACCATCTTGGTGTTGAGCTGGAGAACTACGTCGGTCTTGGCGAGCATCTCGGCCTGAATGTTGGTTATGTCGGATCCGACCTGATTCTCGGTTACGTAGGTGCGGTAGCCGTAGTGTCCGCCGGGACGGGCGAGAGTATCGCGGATTACAAGGCCGTTGTCGAGGAGAAGGTCGAAGTAGACGGGGGAGGCGTAGACCATGTTCTTGACGAGTTCGAGTTTGCTCATCTGGTCGCCGCCGTTCATGGTGTCCTCGATGTGCTTCTCGGCGGTGTCGGGTTCGAGGTTGTACTTCTCCTGAAGCTCAGCCGCGACCTTGGAGGTGTAGGCGGCGTACTGTCCGCCGTTGGTGGCGCTGTTGCCGCCGGTGGTGGAGAGCTTCTCTACCAGAGTGACGGTCGCGCCGTTTTCGATAGCGCCGTAGGCCGCCGCGAGTCCGGCGAAGCCGCTTCCGACGACTACGACTTCATAGCTCTCGTCCCAGGTCTCGGGAACTTCATAGGAACCCATAACCGGGTAGTAATCGGGGGCCAGCGTTATGGCGGTGGCCGCCGGGACGGAGAAAGCTTCGATGTCGGCGCCGGCCTGCTCAAGAGCGGCGGTCACGGCGGCTTTGACTCCGTTGGAGGTCATGGTGGCGCCGCTTACGTTGTCAACGGCGATAGTCTGGGCGGCTACCATGTCGGCGGGCAGCTTCTCAATCGCCGGCCAGCCGGGAGAGGTTTCGTTGTGCGCGGTTACCGCGATGGATTCTATGGCTGTTTCATTTACGGTTACTTCGACGGTGAGTCCGTCGAACATGCCCCTGACGGTCGCTGTATAGGTGCCGGGGGTCATTTCCGCCATTGCGACGGAGCCGATTGCGCTTACGAGCATCAATACGGCAAGCAGGCATGAAAGCAGTTTCTTCATTAGATGATGCCTCCTCGTTTATTACGGCTTTTGCCGTTAGACGCATTATACCATATCGTCTAAAAATTGTCAATCTTCGGCTTTCAGCCGCGCCATCGCCCAAGAATTGCCAAAAAGCCCCTTATAAGGCTTGTTCAGGGATGTTACGGCCATCGCGGGGAGGACTTCTGAAAGTGGAATTTTTCTTATAATAAAGTTACGCAATAGTTAAATGTGTATTTAGTCATGACGGTGCCGTTGCACGCCTCCAGTTCCGACATCATATTAAATAGCCGAATAAATAACCTGTTGACAACGCGTTGACAGCATGTTATACTGACATTGTCTTCGAGCCTTCATTCCTAAAGCATAAGCCATGGAATCCAGGCCACGTCACTATGTGATTAAGGGTCGCGTTTGGAAACGGAGCGGCCTTCCTGTTTGAAAAGGAGACGGAACCAGCGGCAGGCTTGAGCCTCGTGGCTTTGGGCGACCGGTGTCCGTCTTAAAGAAGACGGACATTTTATTTTAAGGAGGAGTTCCCATGAACAAAACCATCGTAAGGCTCTTGTCCCTTTGTCTTGCCGTGTGCCTGACGGCTTTCGGCGCGGTGGCAATGTCCGAATCCCAGCCGGTCGAAATCATCGTCTTTGGCGCGGCGTCCATGACCGAGACCCTGACGGCCCTTGGCGACGCCTATATGGCCGAAAACCCGGACGTATCAATCGTCTTCAACTTCGATTCCTCGGGAACCTTGAAGACCCAGATTCAGGAAGGCGCGGAATGCGATATATTCATCTCCGCCGGACAAAGGCAGATGAATCAGCTCGACAAGGACGCGTCGGCCGAAGTGAATACCGAGGGACTCGACTTCGTGCTCAAAGGCTCTCGCTTCGACATACTCGAAAACAAGGTCGCCCTCGCCGTTCCGGAGGGCAACCCCGCGCAAATCAACTCCTACGAGGATATGAAAAACAGCCTCGAAGCCGGAGAAATCCTTCTCGCCATGGGCAATTCCGACGTTCCCGTAGGACAGTACACTCAGAGGATACTCGCCTACTTCGAACTCGCAGAGGAAGACCTGGCCGCGAACGGCCTTATAACCTACGGCTCCAACGTCAAGGAGGTAACCACGCAGGTTTCCGAGGCGACCGTTGATTGCGGCATCATCTATCAGACCGACGCTTTCTCGGCGGGACTTACCGTCGTGGATACCGCCACGGCTGAAATGTGCGGACAGGTCATATATCCCGCCGCGATAATGAACGTATCGCGCAACCCCGAAGCGGCTCAGGCCTTCCTCGATTACCTCACGGGCGACGCCGGCGACGAAGTGTTCGAAGCCGTGGGATTCACGCCCGTTGCGTAAGGGGCAACGGCGAAGGGCGTTTGATAAACAGGCTCAACGCCGCCTGTCCCATTGATAAACAGCGAGGCCGCCGCTCATTTCACGCGCGGGGGCCTCTGTCTTTGAGGAGAGACGCGAATGGATTTATTTCCGCTGTGGAACAGCCTTAGAATCGCGGGCATAAGCACCGTCATAATATTCTTCGTGGGGATATTCGCGGCTTATTACATCGCGAAGGCCCCGAGGGTCATAAAGGGCGTTCTGGACGTGTTTTTAACCCTGCCGCTGGTTTTGCCGCCGACGGTCGTGGGGTATCTGCTATTAAGGGTATTGGGGCCGAGGCGCGTCATTGGCTCCTGGATGTTAGCCGCGTTCGGCGTGAGGCTCACTATGACGTGGTGGTCGGCGATATTCGCGACGACCGTCGTCATATTCCCGCTCATGTACCGCACCGCGCGCGGCGCGTTCGAGGCGTTTGACGAGACCTACGCCTATTCCGGTCAGAGTATAGGCCTTTCAAACACTTACATTTTCTGGCGCATACGAATGCCCTACTGCCGTCAGGGGATACTCGCGGGGACGGTTCTGGCGTTCGCGAGGGCGCTTGGCGAGTACGGCGCGACGAGCATGATCGCGGGCTATACGCCCGGGCGCACCGCCACCATATCGACCACGGTATATCAGCTGTGGCGTACCAACGACGACGCGCTGGCGTTTCAATGGGTAATGGTAAATTTGGCGATATCCTTTGTGGTGCTGCTGGCGGTCAACATGCTCGAGAAAAAAAGCGCGTCGAAAAAGACGGCGCTCGTGAAGAAAGGCGCTTGATATGTCGATAGCTGTTGATATTGAGAAAAAACTGGGGGCGTTTTCGCTCAGAACCTACTTCACAGCGGGGGATGAGGTGGTTTCGCTGTTGGGCGCTTCCGGATGCGGAAAGAGCATGACGCTCAAGTGCATAGCCGGCGTGGAAAGACCCGACAGGGGGCGAATCGTCGTAGACGGCAGGACGCTTTTCGACTCCGACGCGAAAATCGACCTCACGCCCCAGCAAAGGCATACGGGTCTGCTGTTTCAAAACTACGCGCTTTTTCCCAACATGACCGTCATTCAAAACATTAAGGCCGGCGCCAGGCGCGAGAAGGACGCCCAGCGGCGGGAAAAGCTCGTGGGGGACATAATCGACGGCTTCGGCCTCGCGAAATTAGTCGGGCACCGCCCGCATCAGCTCTCCGGAGGCCAGCAGCAAAGGGTGGCGCTGGCGAGGATACTCGTCTCCGGCCCCGATATATTGCTGCTCGACGAGCCTTTTTCAGCCCTCGACAGCCATCTGAGATTTAAGCTCGAAAGGGAAGTTCGAAAGGTCATAGGCGAATTTGGAAAGACGGTCGTTCTCGTTTCCCACAACCGCGACGAGGTGTTCAGGCTGTCGTCTAAAATCGCCGTGATGAACGACGGGGAAATCGAAGCCTTCGGAACGAAAAGCGAGGTGTTCGCCAATCCCGGAACGAAAAATGCCGCGATGCTGACCGGATGCAAGAATATTTCCCGCGCGCGCCCGCTTTCAGGCTCGCGCGTGATGGCCGAGGAGTGGGGGATGCGGCTCGAGACGCTTCGGGGCGCGTCCGATTACGTAGGCATAAGGATGCACGATATACGCGCGGGCGAGGGCGTCAACTCGTTCGACTGCCGGGTGGTGGAGGAAATCGAAAACCCGTTTTCCTTCGTCATAATGCTCAAGCCCGTTTCCGGCGAAGGCGCGCAGCCCATAGGATGGGAAATGGAAAAGCCCGAATGGGCGCGTCTGCGCTCGCAATTCGTGAAGATTTGCCTGCCGCCGGAGAAAATATTACATTTAAAGGGATGAGATTATGAAGCAGCAATTGAGCTACATAAGCGCGAGGGACATGCTTCTTGAACGCGCGAAGCCGGTCGGACGAAAGACCATGCCCCTTGAGGAATGCTATGGAAGAATACTGGCCGATGATATATACGCCGGCATGTCCATACCGCCTTTCGACCGCTCCCCCTACGACGGATACGCCGTAAAAGCCTCGGACACGCGCGGCGCGTCGAGGGACAATCCCGTAGTCCTGGACGTGATGGAATCGATACCCGCGGGAAGCGTTCCCCAAAAGGACATAGTATCCGGGAAAGCCGCCAGAATCATGACGGGCGCGCCCATGCCCCGGGGCGCGGACGCGGTCGTAATGTTCGAGAAGACGGAGTTCACCGACGAATGGGTAAAGCTGTTTTCAGAGGTCGAAAGCGGTTCGAACGTGGTTACGGCGGGAGAGGACGTACACAAGGGGCGGCTTATCGCCCGCGCGGGCGAGAGGATAGACGCCGGGGTCATGGGCATGGCCGCGTCGCAGGGCATGGCCGATCTTCCCGTTTACGCGAAGCCCGTCATAGGAATCATATCGACCGGAACCGAGGTCGTGCAGGTCGGAAGCGAGCTTTTGCCGGGCAAGATATACGACTCCAACCGCTTCACATTGCTGCCCGTCATTCAGGGCGCGGGCTGCGAGGCTTTGTATCTGGGGCTTGCCGGGGACAGGGCGGAGGAAATATCGGCGCTTATAACTAAGGGACTCGACAGCTGCGACGCGGTTTTGCTCACAGGCGGCGTGTCGGTTGGCGATTACGACGTCACGGCGATAGCCATGCAACTTTCGGGAGCGGAGGTTCTGATACGCTCGGTCGCGATGAAGCCCGGAATGGCCTGCGCCTTTGGAACGGCCGGGGAAAAGCTCGTATGCGCCTTGTCCGGAAATCCCGCGGCGGCGGCGACGAGCCTTATAGCGGTCGTGCTTCCGTCGTTGAGAAGGCTTTGCGGCATGACGGACGCGCTGCTTCCGGAGGTGACGGTCACTCTCGCGGACGGATTTGACAAGCCAAGCAAGGTAACGCGGATTTTGCGGGGAAAGCTCGATTTATCTGACGGAACAGCCCGTATGCGCCTGTCGCCCGAACAGGGCAACGTGGTTTTGGCAAGCGTCGCCGGGTGCGACGTTATGGCCGTCGTCCCGGCGGGAAGCGGGCCTTTAGCGGCGGGAACTGAATTGAAGGGGTTTTTATTATGAAAAAGATAGACGTAGAAAGCGCCGTGGGCATGGAGCTTTGCCATGATATAACCGCCATGCGCGATGGTTTTAAGGGCGCGGCGTTCAAGCGCGGACATATAATCGCTCCCGGGGACATACCTCTGCTTCTCGACCTGGGCAAGCGCTCGATATACGTTTGGGAGGAAAACGCCGGCGAGATACACGAGGAGGACGCCGCCGTCAGATTAAAGGCTATGTCATACGCGGGCGGTTGCCACGCCACCGACGTTTCTGAGGGAAAGACAATGCTCGTGGCGGACAGACGCGGAATGCTCCGCGTCGATACCGCGCTTTTGAAAGCCGTCAACTCCATCGAGGATATAACCATATCCACGCTTCCCGACCACTATCCCGTCGAAGCGGGGGATAAGGTGGCGTCGATGAGAATCGTTCCGCTCGTCACGAAGCTCGAGCGCATAGAAAAAGCCGAGCGGCTGTGCGATGGCAAGCGCCTTATTGAGATACTCCCGTATCGCGAGAGGAAAATCGGCGTCATAATTACGGGTTCTGAAATATACAATAACAGGATAAAGGACAAATTTGAACCCGTCGTTCGCGAGAAGATGAAGAAGTATCCCGCTCAAATATCGTCCGTCGCCATATGCGATGACGATTTGGATATGATCTGCTCCGCCGCCAGGCGGCATCTTAACGACGGTTGCGACTTTTTGATATTCACCGGCGGCATGTCCGTAGACCCCGACGACCTGACCCCCGGAGCCATAAGGAGGTTGGGCGCGGACATAGTCTCATACGGCGTTCCCTCTCAACCGGGCAATATGACGCTCGTGGCTTACCTTGGGGGCGTTTCCATACTGGGCGTTCCCGGGGCGGCGATAAGCCTTCCGACAACGATGTTCGACGTTCTGCTTCCTCAGATATTCACGGGGCTTCCGATAACGGGGGAAGATATTGTAAGACTTGGCGACGGGGGACTTTGCCAGAGATGCGAAACGTGCCATTTCCCCAATTGCACATTCGGAAGGTATTGATATGTTGGACGCATACGGAAGAAAAATCAACTATCTGCGCCTGTCCGTAACGCAGCTTTGCAATCTGCGCTGCCGCTACTGTATGCCGGCCGGCGGCGTTTTAAAAAAGCGGCACGACGAGATGCTCACGCAGGAGGAAATGATACGGGCGGTAAAGGCGGCGGCGAGCCTTGGAATTACAAAGCTTCGGATAACCGGCGGGGAACCGCTCGTCAAGCGCAATATAGTCTCCATTTGCCGGGAAGCGGCGAACGTCGCGGGCATAGACGAGGTTTGCATCACCACCAACGCGACTCTCATGCCTGAACTGGCCGCGCCCCTTCGCGAGGCGGGCGTCAGGCGCGTCAACATAAGCCTTGACACGCTCGACGAAAAGAAGTATGCTTTTATCACCAGAACGGGTTCTCTTTCACAGGCTCTTAAGGGACTTGAGGCTACACTCGACGCGGGCTTTGAGAAGGTCAAGATAAACGCGGTGCTCATAGGCGGCTTTAACGACGACGAAGTAGGCGCTCTCGCGGCTTTGACGAAAGAATATCCCGTCGACGTGCGCTTTATAGAGCTTATGCCCATGCTCGACGAATGCGGCTTTGGCAAGGACGCCTATATACCGTGCGATACGGTGTTGCGGCGCATTCCCGAATTGCGAAAAGTCGCCTCGGACGGCGGCGTGGCGAGGCTTTACGCGCTCGACGGGGCGATGGGAAATATAGGGCTTATAAGCCCGGTGAGCGATCATTTCTGCGCCGGGTGCAACCGCGTGCGCCTGACGGCTGACGGAAAGATAAAGCCCTGCCTGCACTCGAATGGCGAATACTCCGTTAAGGGACTCGACCTCGCGGGAATGAGGGAATGCTTTGAGCGGGCGATACTTGCCAAGCCCGCCGCGCACAGCCCGCTGTCCTTCTCGCGGCACAGCGGCGCGGGGCGGTCGATGAACCAGATAGGGGGATAATATGGCCGATATTCCCGTCTTCGCCTTTGCGGGCTATTCAGGCTCGGGCAAGACGACTTTAATTGAAAAGCTTATAAAGGTCCTTGCGGACGGAGGCCTTCGCGTCGGCGTCATCAAGCACGACGCGCACGGCTTTGAAATAGACCACGAAGGCAAGGATACATGGCGCTTCAAGCGGGCGGGAGCGAGCGTGTGCTGCATAAGCGGGGTTAACAATACGGCTATGGTCAAGGCGGGGGACGAAAGCCTTGATGAGATTATCAAAGGCGTCAAAGGGTGCGACATTATTCTTGTCGAAGGCTGGAAAAACGCTCCTACAAGGCAGATAGGCATAGCCCGACGCGAGAATGGCAAGGGCTTTACCGCGCCTGTAGACCGTTTCTGCGCCATAGTTACGGATATAGAGGACATAAAGGCCGATTGTCCCGTTTTCGATCCGGACGACATAGGGGGATTGACGGAGTTTATCATGAAAAACATGGCTGATTTTACGCATTTCGATGACGAGGGAAAGGCGCGAATGGTAAACGTGTCCGATAAGCCCGAATCCCGCAGAACCGCTGTCGCGGCGGGGCGGGTTTTCGTAAACGAGGCTACGTTCAACC
>JAUNBY010000086.1 GCA_030526935.1 Clostridia bacterium | reverse complement strand
CCTTATTATCGAGGACGGCTGGACGTATTTCATACACGGTTGGACGCAGGTCATAGCCGAGGTCTTCCACACCGACATAACCGGCGAACGCCTAGCTCTCTGCGACCGCCTCGCGAGGGCGTAAGGGAAAAGGACGGCGCTCTGCATCTGGTTTGCGCCAAATTCAACCAGAGCTTTGCAACGACGCTATATGGACGGGAGCGCGTCGCGCTCCCGGAACTACCATCAGGAGGAAATATGCCCGACAGAATTCTTATAACCCCGCGCTCATATGGCAAAGGGCATCCCGAGCTTTTTGAAATGCTCCGGAACGAAGGCTTTGACATAACGCTTAACGAAACCGGAAGCATCATGACGAAGGAACAGATGATTGAGGCCATAGCGCCAATGGACGGCGTGATTATAGGCGTCGACCCTCTTGACGCCGACGTCATCGCTTCCGCTGACCGCCTTCGCGCCATATCCAAATACGGCGTGGGCGTGGACAATATAGACCTCGACGAGGCTAAGCGCCGAAACATCGCCGTGAGCCGCGCGGCGGGGGCCAATTCAGACGCCGTAGCCGACTACGCTATGGCGCTGATGCTCGCCGTAGCCCGGCGCATAGTCCCCATAGACAGAAAGTGCCGCCAGGGCAACTGGGGAAAGCTCTCCACGCGCGACGTATGCGGCGCGACGCTGGGACTTATAGGCCTCGGAGCCATAGGAAAGGGCGTCGCCCGCCGCGCTAAGGGATTTTCCATGAAAATACTGGCCTACGACGTATACTGGGACGAACAGTACGCGAAGGACAACGACATCGAATACGCAGAGGTGGATGACCTTCTGAGAAAAAGCGACTTCGTGAGCCTGCATCTTCCGCTGATGGCGACGACTGAGAAGTTCATAGGCGAGCGCGAGATCGCCCTTATGAAAAAGGACGCCGTCCTTATAAACACCGCCAGAGGCGGATTGGTCGACGAGGACGCTCTGCTCGCCGCGCTAAGGGAAGGCCGCCTTTACGGAGCGGGGCTTGACGCGTTTTGTCACGAGCCGCCCGAATCCGACGAATGGTTCGACCTCGACAACGTGGTGCTGGGTTCCCACTGCGCTGCCTCCACCGCGGGCGCTTCTTACAACATGGGACTTATCGCCACCAGGAATCTTATACGCGATATGAAAGGGAGGTAGTTTGGATGAAGTATTTGCTGGCGCACGACCTTGGCACCTCCGGAAACAAGGCGACGCTTTTCAACGAAGACGGACAGCTCATCTCAAGCGTCGTCTACGCCTACGATACGGATTATTTCAACGAAACCTGGGCCGAACAGGATCCCAACAACTGGTGGAAGGCCGTGTGCGAGACGAGCGCGGGGCTTATAGAAAAAGCTAAAATAGACGCCGGGGACATCGCCGCCGTCGCCTTCAGCGGACAGATGATGGGCTGCCTCTGCGTCGACAGGCAGGGACGCCCACTCAGAAAGCATATAATCTGGGCCGACCAGCGCGCCGTCAAACAGGCGGAGGAATTGGGCGAAAAGATAGAGCTTTGGGACTATTTCTCGACCGTCGGACACCGCAACAGCCCCAATTACGGACTTCAAAAACTCATGTGGATAAGGGACAACGAGCCTGACGTCTATAAGAACACCTATAAAACGCTCAACGCCAAGGACTACATCGTCTACAAGCTCACCGGCAATTTCTTTACCGAGCCGTCCGACGGTTCGTCGAACGCCTGTCTGGATCTCAAGACCTTCGACTGGTCGCAGAGAATAGTGGATTTGTCGGGAATCGACGCGGACAAGCTTCCAAAGGTCGTCCCCTCGACGCACGTAGCCGGCTGCGTAACATCCGAAGCCGCGAAAGCGACGGGTCTTAAGGAAGGCACGCCCGTCGTCATGGGCGGAGGCGACGGCTCCTGCACAAACGTCGGCGCGGGTTCCGTCAACAAGGGCAAGTCGTTTTGCTACATGGGTTCCTCCGCGTGGATAGCGACCACCAGCGATACGCCCATACTCGACCCGCAGATGAGAACCATCACCTGGGCGCATATAGTCCCGGGCATGTACGCGCCTAATGGCACAATGCAGTCGGGCGGCGGCTCCTACGCGTGGCTTAAAAACCAGATCTGCGTAAGCGAGACCGAGCGCGCCAAACGCGACGGCTTAAGCCCCTACGACCTGATAAACTACGAGATAGAAAAGGCGTCGATCGGCGCGGGCGGCGTCATATTCCTGCCGTATCTGCTGGGCGAGCGCGCTCCCCGCTGGGACGTGGACGCGCGCGGCGCGTTTGTGGGACTGAAGATGGAAAACCAGCGCCGCGACATACTCAGAAGCGTCATGGAGGGCGTGACGATGAACCTCGCTATAGTGCTCGACGTTCTGCGGCAGGACGTGGACATATCGGAACTTATAGTCATAGGCGGGGGCGCGAAGGGGCGGATATGGCGTCAGATAATGGCGGACATATACGACGTGACCATAAAGGTTCCGGCGCTTCTGGAGGAAGCCACGTCCATGGGCGCGGCGGTAGCCGGAGGCGTGGGCGTTGGCATATTCAAGGATTTCGACGCCATCGACCGCTTTATCGACATAAAGACCGTACAGGAGCCAAACCCCGAGGCTGTAAAGGCTTATAAGCCCATAAGGGAATATTTCGAGGACATATATCAGGCGCTCAAACCCGTCTACAAAAAGATGGCCGCCAAATAAGGAGGATAATATGCTTACGCCAAAATTATTCACGCTGCTTCCCGAGGAATACGTCTCCACTCCCGACGGCATGGAGATAGACAAAGACGGCAATCTGATACTCTCATGCCCCAATTTCGCGGACATGACGATGAAAAGCTGCGTAGTCATAATCGACAGGGACAAAAACATCAGAAAGTGGTTCGACGTACCCGTCAACCCCAAGACCGGCGAAGCCCGGAGCATGGGCATAGCCTTCGGCCCCGACGGGGATCTGTACATCGTGGACAACCCCGGCTGGACGGGCCGCGAGGATCTCGTCTTCACCGGGCGCATACTCCGCGTGAGGATGAACGGCGACAACATCGAAAAGGTGACTGTCGTCGCCGACGGCATGGAGCATCCCAACGGCATACGCATAAAGGGAAACAATATGTACGTTACTCAATCGACGCTTGAAAAGGTCAGGACGGAATCAGGCAAGCTGATGAGCTGCGTATATCGCTTCGCCCTCGACGACGAGAATATTCACGTCACGAACACCTTAGCCGACCCCAATATAATCGAGACCTTCATAACGCAGAATCCCAAATGTCAGTACGGCGTTGACGGCATAGTGTTCGACCGCGAGGGGCGTCTGATAATCGGCAACTTCGGCGACGGCGCGATACACAGGCTGTACCTCAGCGAGGACGGTATGAAGGTCGAGAAAAACGAGCTTTGGTGCTGCGACCCGGAGAACCTTCTCACCACCGACGGCATGACCATAGACCCCGACGGCAATATCTACGTGGCCGACTTTTCAGCCAACGCCATAGGGCGCATATCCCCCGACGGTGTGATTATGCGAATAGCTCAAAGCCCCGACTGCACGGGCTTTGACGGGGGATTGGACGAGCCGGGCGAGCCTATATACTATCAGGGAAAGCTCGTCATATCCTGCTTCGATCTGGTAGTGGACGATCAGAAGGTGAACACCTGTCACGAAATGCCGGCTACTATGTCGGTTCTTGAAATATAATCGATAGGAGGTTAACATGGCTACGATTTTTGAAAAGCTCGACCAGCGCGGCAAAACCGTCATAATAACCGGCGGATACAGGGGCATAGGGCTTGGAATAGTCGAGAACTTTGCTCAGGCCGGGGCGAACATCGCCATATGCGGCCGCACCGAGGCCAGGGGGCGCGAGGTGGAGGCGAAGTATCGCGAAAGGGGCGTAAACCTCAAATTCTACAAATGCGACATACAGTCGGTTGACGAAATCGACGACTTCGTCGATCAGGTAGTCGCCGACTTCGGACAGGTCGACGTGCTTGTCAACAACGCCGGCGTCTGCGACCACGTAGCGGTCGAGGATACGACTCAGGACAGGTGGGACTGGGTGTTGAACACCAACCTTCGCGGGCCGTTCTTCCTGTGCAAGAAATTCGGAGAACACGTCATTTCGCGCGGCGGACAGGGAAGCGTCGTATCGATTTCATCCATATCGGCGTTCGTCTCGATGAGTCCGCAAAAGCAGGTCTCCTATAACGCATCAAAGGCCGGCATATGCGCCATGACGCAGTGCCTGGCGTTTGAGTGGGCTACAAAGGGCATACGCGTCAACGCCGTCTGCCCCGGATATATAGAAAGCGAAATGCTCGCCGACGGCAATGAAAACGCCGAATGGGGCGTCGAGTGGACGCAGAGGACGCCCATGGGACATTTCGGCCGTCCCGAGGACATTGGCGCGATGGTGCTGTTCCTGGCGTCCGACGCCTCAAGCTACACCACGGGTTCCTGCGTGGTCGTAGACGGCGGGTATATGATACTGTAATACGCCCGCTTTGCATAAATCATGGGGCGAAGCCGAATATACGCGGTTCGCCCCATGATTATAGAATTTATAAATAATCAAACGACCGTAGTATCGATGAGTATCTTTCCGCGCTTTCTGAAGCTGTCGTCGGTGAATACGCGGGTTATTTCTTCGAGGGGGATAATATCGGTTATAATATCGTCCAGGAGCACGCGCTTATTGGCCAGAAGCCTTATCGAGCGTGAGAAGGTATAGGGGTTTATGAAGGACGAGGTTATGGTAAGCTCTCTGTTGAAAATCGTGAAGGACTTGACTTTTATCTCCGTATCCGGAGGCACGAGTCCAAAGAGCATCACCGTGCATGTCTTTCCCGCAAGCTCTATGGCCTGCGCCTGCGTAAACGGCGTTCCCGCGGCCTCTATCACGCAATCTACGTTTTCAAACTCGCGGTCTATCGCGGCCTTTATGTCCTCGTTTTTGGGATCTACCGCCACGTCCGCGCCGAGTTTGAGCGCCAACTCCCGCTTTTCCTCGACAAGTTCGCTTACCATTATTCGCCCCGCGCCGTTAGAGCGCGCGAGTTGTATCATCATAAGCCCTATGGGGCCCGCGCCTATTACCAGAACGTTTGAACCGGCTTTTATATTTACCAGATCGATTCCATTTATGCAGCAGGATAATGTCTCCGATTGGGAGGCGGTTTTGAAGTCGAGGTAATCGGGTATGTGATATACCTGCTTTTCCGGTACGCATACGTATTCGGCGAAGCCGCCGGGGTAGGTCGTGCCGTAGCCCTTCATATTGGTGCAGAAATGAGCCTTGCCATTTTTGCAGAAATAGCATTCGCCGCAAACGTCATTGGGGTCGGCGGATACGCGGTCCCCCACCTTGAACTTCGTTACCCTCTCCCCTACCTTATCGACTACGCCCGAGAACTCGTGTCCTATAATCGTCCCCTCGGGAACGTCCGTAGCGCCGCCATCGCCGTGGTAAATGTGAAGATCCGTTCCGCAGACGCCGCAGTACTTTATCTTTATGCGAACCTCGTCGGGCTTGCACTCCGGGGTCGGAACGTCCACCACTCGCACGTCGTTTTTCTTGAAATACACAGCCGCTTTCATAGTAAAATCTCCCTTTCAATAATCAGTGAATCAGCCCTTAACCGCGCCCATGGTCAAGCCCTTGACCAGAGACTTCTGCGTTGACCAGCCAAGAAGCAGCGTCGGCAGTACGCACAATGTCGCGGAAGCCGAGAGCTGCGCGGTGAACTGTCCCTGCTGCTCCCTGAACCTCGACATAAAAACGGAAAGCGTCGCGGTTTGATTTATCGTAAGCTGGAACGCGAGAAGGAACTCATTCCAAATGAACACCGCCGCGAGCATTCCCGCGGAGAATATTCCCATCTTTACAAGGGGCACCGCCACATGAATCATCTGTTGCGTCCGCGTACAGCCGTCTATTTCGGACGCTTCTATCAAAGACCTCGGCACGTCCGTCATAAACGAGTGAACCATCCATATGACAAGAGGCGTGTGAAAGCCCACGTAGAGTATCGTAAGTCCCCAAATGTCGTTCATAAGACCCAATCTGTTGTATATCAGATAGACAGGTACGAGTATCGCGACGGGCGGGAGCAGTATCGTGGTTATAAACCAGCTGTGCAATCTGTCGTTGGTCGTGCTCTTTTTAAATTTGCCGAATTGTATCACAAACGAGGCGGGCACGCCTATTAGAAGACAAATGAGCGTGGAGGTCACGATGTGGAAAATCGAGTTGTACATGTAGGAATACATGCTCGCGTCGTTAAATATCTTTTCGTAGGTTTCAAACGTAGGGGTAAAGAAAAGCGACGGATTCACGGCTTCAAGCTCGGTCTTCATGCCCGTGAGGAACATATACAATATCGGGAAGAAGTAAATAATCCCAAAGGAATACGCCACGATAGCCAGCACGGTCTTGCGGGCGAGCTTCTTTCGCCTTATGTTCCGCTCGGCTTCTTTAAATGTCTTTGCTGTCTGCGTCATCTGTCCCACCTCCCGTCAATTGTACATCTGGTTGCGCTTCTTGATGGCCTTTTGAAGCAGGTTTACCACCAACAGGACCAGTATAACCATCAAAACCGATATTGTCGCCGCGCGTCCGACGCGCTTTGATACGAACATCTGATCGTATATATAGTAGGCGAGCGTATAGGATTTTTTACCCGGGCCGCCCGCGGTCGTTACCAATATCAAGCCGAACTCCTTAAATATGAATATGAGTCCGAGCATTATCGCGACCTGTATGTGGTTAAATATCATGGGAAGCTTTATCTTAAACGTCATCGGCCACCATTTGCAGCCGTCCAGATAGGCGCTTTCGAGAACTTCCTCAGATATCGACTGTAGTCCTCCCAGCATTACAAGCACGAAAAACGGCATCCATTGCCACACGAAGAGGAAGATTACAAGCGGCACCGAGTAATTGCTCAACAGATCAAGCACGGGAAGTCCCAGGGCGTTACAGATGAGCGCGTACCAGCCGAATGTCATATTTATTATAGTAACCTTCCAGATGACGCCGGTGGTCGTGGACATGACGAAGAAGGGTCCGAGAACCAGCGTCCTTACGATATTTATACCCGGAATTACATTGTCGAGCAGCAGCGATATGAGAAAGCCGAAAAATGTACACGCCGCCAGCGCGCCACCCGTTATGACGAGCGTCTGGCCTACTATTTGCCAGAACTCGGTGGAGCGGCTTCCCCAGAAAAAGTAAGCGTAATTTTCGAACCAGACGAAGTTTATCCCCTGGTCGGGCCTTACGAGGTTCCACCTCACCATGGAGAAAATAATCGTGGCTAAGAACGGTATCTGTGTGGTCACAGCAACCCATATAATCGCGGGCAGAGCGAAATACTTGTCAGTATAACGCCTTTTATGCATTTGTTCAATACCGTTTTTTCGCTTGGCGACAGTCGCGTCCATGAGCCACACACCTGCTTTCATGTTATTTGTTTATCGTTTGGTCAACGGTGAGCGCAAGGGCGGGGCGATTGCCCCGCCCTTTGGCGCAAAGCTCAGGCTTATTTGTATCCGCCATCCTCGGCGATTTCGGTGAACAGCGCCTGGGTATTGCCGATCGCCTCGTCGAGGGTGATGCCGTCGGTGACATAGTCGAGCACCCACTGGGTCATCTGGGTAGCGCCCTCCTGGAACTCAACTATAGCCATGTACTGAAGTCCGTAATACGGCACGGGATCGACGCAGGGGTCGGTGAAGTCAACGGCGTCGACGGCGGCCAGAGTCGCGGCGGCGTAGGGCAGCGCGGCTATGACGGGCTTCTCATAGGTGGAGTAGCGGGACGCCGGCGGGGTTACGGAACCGTCGGGCTGATACTCGAGCGACAGGTCGATGAAGTCCTTGGACGTGCACCAGAGTATGAAGTCGAACACTTCCTGCTTGTGGGTGGAATCGGGGTTGATGGCCATCGCCCAGTTCCACAGCCAGCCGGAGTGGCCGCCCTCGACCTGGGTGGGAGCCATGGTGTATCCGACCTTGCCCTTGATGGGCGAATCGTCGGCTTCGAAGTTTCCGCACAGGGAGGTCGCGTCGTAGTAGATGCCGACGTTGCCCTGGAGGAAGAGGTTGAGGCACTCGTTGTAGGAGTTGCCGGTCTTGTTGGCCGGGCCGCACTCAGTGACGAGCTTCTTATACATCGTCCAGCAGTTGCGGAATTCCTCGGTGTCTATACAGGCGTTCCAGTCGAGGTCGTAGTATTTACAGCCGAAGGCGTTTTGCATGGCGCCCAGCGCGGCTCCGAGGTTGCCCCAGCCCACGTCGGAGCGGAGGACTATTCCGGTGTAATCGTCGTCCAGAGCCTGAACCGCGGAGGCGAGCTCATATATCTCGTCCCAGGTGGGATACTCGGGCATGGTGATGCCGGCTTTCTCGAACACCTCAGTGTTATACATTATGAACGAGGACTCGCCATAGAATGGCACCGCCCACAGGTGGCCTTCGGTATCGGAGACGGAGGCCATCATGCTGGCGAAGATATCGTCGATATCATACCATTCCTTCTGTTCGTCGGTCATGGCGTCGAAATAGGGGGCGAGGTCCTCGAGCCAGCCGTACGCGCCCCAGCAGGTTCCCTCATAGGGGCCTACATAGAACATGTCGTAGGTCACGCCTTCGGTGGTGGCGTCGAGCGTCTGCGCGGAGCGAAGGTCTTCTTCGGGGATGACCTGAATGTTGACGTCGAAATCATATCCCGCGTCGGCGAAGTACTGCTGAACGATGGCATACAGAGCCTGCGAATAGGGGTTGTTGGCGAAGCCGATGTTCAGGGTTACTCTTTCCTCAGCCATCGCGGGGGTCAGGGATAGCGCAAACATAAGCGCGAGCAGTAAGGCGACCAGTTTCTTCATTAGGGTTACCTCCTTGAAATATTACTTATACGGCGTCGACCGTATGGGGTATCTTTAGAAGCAGGTGAACGCTCCGTCCACGACGAAATCGCTTCCGGTGGTGAAAGAACTCGCGTCTCCCGCGAGGTATACGACTATGGCCTGCAATTCATCGGGACGCCCAAGCCTTCCCATCGGGGCGATCTTATTCCACTCCTCGATGAGCGCGGTCAGGTGGGGAGCTGCCAATATAAGTTCGGTTCCAATATATCCGGGGCTTATGCTGTTGACGCGAACGCCCTTTTTCGCCCACTCTATGGCCATAGATTTGGTCAATTGTATAACTCCGGCCTTGGACGCGTTATAGGCGCACTGCGGCTGCGGCACGTTTACTATATGAGCGGACATGGAGGCGGTATTTATTATGGAACCCGAGCCCTGTTTGAGCATGACTTTACCCGCGGCCTGCGCCGTGAGGAACACGCCAGTGAGGTTGACGTCTATGACTTTTTTCCACTGTTCGAACGTCATCTCGTCGGCGGGCACGTTTATGCAGATGCCGGCGTTGCAAAAAGCCACGTCTATGCGGCCGAAGCGGGCCAGGATTGCGTCTGTCATGGCGTTTACGTCTTCCGGCGACGTTACGTCGCACTTAATGGCGAATATGTCGCGTCCCGTTTCCCCGGCCATCCATTTAGCGGTCTTCTCGGCTTCGGGCATATCCATATCGACTATGGCTATATCCGCGCCCGCCTCGGCCAGCGCGGTCGCCACGGACTTCCCTATTCCGCGAGCGCCGCCCGTTACAAACGCCTTTTTCCCGTCGAGCCTCATTTTCTCAATTATCCCCATTATTTAAGCCTCCCGTTTATGAAATACGCATCATATTTGAACTGTTTCCAACACAGTAAGATTATACCATGTCAAAACGCGTTTGGCAAGGGGTAAATTTCAATATGTTTTTCATAATGTGTTTTTCGTTTGGTTTCCTACGGGTTTTGTATGCGGCATGATTTTAAATACGATATATTATTGCGGGTCGAGTTTTATAACACGTCCACGCGAAGGGGAGCGCATTGCGCGCCCGCCCGTATGCCCACCGCGCGGCTTGCGGCCGACAGCGGGCGGCGCA